>CAYXXM010000082.1:0-8674 GCA_964469085.1 uncultured Haloferacaceae archaeon | reverse complement strand
CCCTGGTAGAGCAGCATCCACGCGCCATCAACCGTCGTCGCGCCTGCCGCTGCGGCGTCGCGCAGCAACCGGGTCTCCAGCGGCGTGTACACCGCGTCGAGGACCGATAGCCCGTCGTGGAGCAAATCGGCGGGGACCGGCGTGGCGTCCGTCTCCATCCCGACGCTGGTCGCGTTGACAAGCAGGTCCGCCTCCGGGACGGTACCCGCCAGACTGTCGAGGCCTGCACCGGAGACGCCGAGGTGGCCGAACTCGGCGGCCAACGCCTCGGCTCGCTCGACGGTCCGGTTGGCGACGTGGACCGCGGCGCCACCTTCCGCCAGCGCGTACGCTGCGGCACGCCCGGCACCGCCCGCGCCGACGACGACCGCCGACTGCCCGTCGATAGCGACGTCGTGGTGGTCGAGCGCCCGGGTCACGCCTGCGACGTCGGTGTTGTAGCCGATGGGCGTCTCCGGGGTGAAATCGACCGTGTTGACTGCGCCCACGGCGTCGGCGGTCTGCGTGGCATCGACGTGGGCCAGAACGTCCTGTTTGAACGGAACGGTGACGTTGAGTCCCGCGACGCCGAGCGCGTTGGCCCCGACGAGCGCATCGGCTAACTGGTCGCCGTCGGGTTCGAGCGTGACGTACCGTGCGTCGAGGTCGACTGCGTCGTACGCGGCCTCGTGCATCGGCGGCGAGAGTGAGTGCTCGACTGGGCTCCCGATGAGGCCATACACGTCCATCAGGTGCTGGTGCGGGCGGGCGGGACTAAAACGGCGCGGTGGGATGGCCGCAGTGATCGCGTGGCAGGCGCCTGCCCACCAACGGTAGCGGCCGCCTGAAGGCCAGGCCGCCTAGTGGCCACCGCCAGTCGCAGTCACGTTGAGGAAGAACACGTGATACAGCAGGACCGCGATGAACAGCGCGTAGAACAGCCCCCCGACGAGGAACGGCCGGGGCGACATGTTCCCGGTGCCAGTCGAGCGGGCGCGGGCGTAGAGGATGCCCCCGGAGATGATGGCCAGTATCGCGGAGAACGCGTTGAGGAAGCCGGTCGTCCCCCAGACGAGGTTGAGGTTCCACGACGTGAACACGATGCCGAGCGTCACGGGGAGCGTGCCCTGGAACGCCATCGCACCGGTGATGTTGCCAATCGCCAGCGTGTCCTTGTCCCGGGAGATCCAGATGACGGAGTTGAACTTCTCGGGGAGCTCCGTCGCCAGCGGGGCGAGCAGCAGCGCGACGACGGCGGCCGGCACGTTGAGCACCTCCCTGGAGAAGAACTCGACTTCCGCGACGAACAGGTGCGCGCCACCGATGATGATGCCGAGCGCGACCAGCGACTGGACGATTACGAGCAGTTTCGAGGGGTCAGCGCTGTGGTCGGCGCTGAGTCCCACACTGGGGACCGGGCGTTGTCCCTTCTCGATGAATCCGCCGAGCATCAGGTCTTCGAGTTCACCGCCTTCGATGAGTTCGCCGCTCTGGAGCGAGCGATAGACGTAGGTGACGTAGAGGGCGACGAGGCTGAACGCGATGAGCAGCATCACCGACTCGCCGGTCACCGGACCAACGATGACCATCTCGGCGGGAATGAGCGCGGCGATGAACGCGAGCGTGTAGCCGACGAGGAAGAAGGAGATGTCGCGCTCGGTCGAATCAGCGTTGAAGTGGAACTCCTTCCCGTGGAGCCGGCGGTTGCCGAAGTAGATGACCGCCGAGCCGATGAGGAACATCGCGATGGTCGAGAGCATGAACGGCGCGCCGAGGATGGCGCCGACGCCGACGGAGTCCGCAGCCGCCTGGGATCCGGAGCCGAACTGCGCCGACAGGATGGCGATGACCGGAATCATCGTCTCCGGCAGCGCGGTCCCGACGGCGGCCAGTATCGACCCGGTGGCGCTTTCCGAGACGCCGAGGCGGTGGCCGAGCCACTCCACGCTGTTTGTGAACACTTCGGCCCCGACGAGGAGGAGGGCGAACGACCCGAGAAGAAGAATGAAGTTGTCTATCGGCCCCGCAAGGAGCGCGGCAAGCGGAACGGGCATGGAGTGAGAATCCCCGGCCCACGGTGAAAAATCGTTCTATCCGGATGCTTCCCCCCATATTTGCCGCCTTCACCCCGAGCATTTATCCCGGATGGCGGGACCACCGTCCCCGTGCGGTGAACGTCGCCGCGGGCCGAACGAGGCGGGAGCGCGACGGTCCGGCCCGCGGAGCAGTCTCCGTCGCCTGTTCGCCATCTGCGTGGGACCGGCCTACTCCGACGGCTACTTGCCGATCCACACCGGAACTGCCGCCATGACTATCGGTATCGTCGTGTCCCGCGACGACCACGCCTCGGTTCACATCGGCCACCAACTCCGCGGCCAGGCTGACTGGGATGAGCTGGAAGACGACGGGAGACCCGACGCCGTGGGCGGGGGTAGCTACTATCGGAGCGGCCCGTACGAACTCCGGGAGTTCGACGCGCTGCATATCGACATCGGTGACCCGGCCCCCGCGTTCAGCGAGGAGCCTGACCTCATCGTCTTCGTCTCACGACACTCCGGCGAGACGGGTGCGCTCCTGACCGGCCACTTCACCGGCAACTTCGGTGAGGCCGAGTACGGCGGCGAGGACCGGGAACTCACCGAGGCCGCGCCCAGCGCGCTCTCGGCGTACCGCAGCGCACTCGACGCCCACGCCCCGGACGGGTACGACGTGGCTATCGAGGGGACCCACCACGGGCCGACTGGACTCGACACTCCCTCGCTGTTCGCGGAGTTGGGGAGCGGCGAGGAGCAGTGGAACGACCCGGCAGGCGCCCGGGCCGTCGCGCAGGCGGTGCTCTCGCTCCGCGGCGTCGCGGCCCACCGGGAGCGCCAACTCGTCGGCATCGGCGGCGGCCACTACGCGCCACGGTTCGGGCGCGTCGTCGAGGAGACGCCGTGGGCAGTCGGTCACATCGCCAGCGACTGGCAGCTCGAGGCGCTGGGCGACCCCAGTACCGACGACGCTCGGAACACGCTCCAGGAAGCCTTCGACCGCAGTGGGGCCGAGCACGTGCTGTTCGACGGCGATTACCCCGATGTCGCGGCGGTCGTCGAGGAGCTGGGCCACCGGGTCGTGAGCGAAACGTGGGTTCGGACCGTCGGCGACCGGCCGCTTGCGCTGGTAGAGGCACTCGAAACGGAGCTCACGACCGTCGAGGCGGGACTCCGGTTCGGCGCCCGGTCCCCGGGCGCGTCGGACTGGGTGCGAGTCAGTCTCCCGGACGGCCTGCTGAAAGCCGCCCAGAACATCGACCCTGAAACGACTCGCGAGGCCGTCCAGGCGGCGACCGTGGCATTCGAGACCGTCGAGAATGGCACCCGGTCCCGGGGAGCGGCGGCCGTCATCGACGAGGGGGAAGACTACGAGGAGCTAATCGCCAGCCTCGCGGCAGTCCTCCGGGAGTCCTACGACGAGGTTGCTGTCGGGGACGAGGCTGTCCGGGCACGAGAACAGGCGTTCGACCCTGAGAAAGCCGCGCGGCTGGGCATCCCGGAAGGCCCGAAAATGGGGATGCTCGCGGGTGGCGAAGCGGTCGAGGTCAACGGCGAGCGGGTGCCCCCGTCCGCGGTAGAGAGTGAACGGGTTGACACGTTCTCGGTCTGAATCAGCCCGGATTAGGGCGCCATCACCGTTCTGCTGGGGCGTTCAGACCGGTCTCAAGGGAGAAAGATGAATAGGCTCCGCCGTATAGCGATGGTCAAATGGACTCCATCGTAGAGGACGCAATAGACGAGGCCGAGGAGGAATTCAGTTCTTCGGACGAGACCGACACCTCAACAGGTGCCGAGACGCCCCAGTCGGGGAAGATGACCGACGAGGAACTTCAAGAGGTGCTCCAGGACCTCAAAACCAACATCACCGTGGTCGGCTGTGGCGGTGCCGGCGGTAACACCGTCAACCGGATGCACGAGGAGGGCATCCACGGCGCGAAACTGGTCGCGGCCAACACCGACGTCCAGCATCTCGTCTCCATCGAGGCCGACACCAAGATCCTGATGGGCAAGGAGAAAACCCAGGGCCGCGGTGCCGGCTCGCTGCCCCAGGTCGGCGAGGAAGCGGCCATCGAGTCCCAGGACGAGATCAAGAACTCGATATCCGGCTCCGACATGGTGTTCGTTACCGCCGGCCTCGGCGGCGGGACCGGAACCGGCTCGGCGCCCGTGGTGGCGAAAGCCGCACAGGCTGAAGGGGCGCTGACAATCTCCATCGTCACCACCCCCTTCACGGCCGAGGGGGAGGTGCGGCGAACCAACGCCGAAGCAGGCCTCGAGCGGCTTCGGGACGTCTCAGACACGGTCATTGTCGTCCCGAACGACCGGCTGCTCGACGCCGTCGGCAAACTGCCCGTCAAGCAGGCGTTCAAGGTCTCCGACGAGGTGCTGATGCGTTCGGTGAAAGGCATCACCGAACTCATCACCAAACCCGGGCTGGTCAACCTCGACTTCGCTGACGTCCGCACGGTGATGGAGAAAGGCGGCGTCGCGATGATTGGCCTCGGGGAGTCCGAAACCGACGAGAAAGCCGAAGATTCGGTGCAGTCCGCGCTCAGGTCGCCGCTGCTCGACGTCGACATCTCCGGTGCGAACTCCGCGCTCGTCAACGTGACCGGCGGATCGGACATGAGCATCGGCGAGGCCGAAGGCGTCGTCGAGGAGATTTACGACCGCATCGACCCCGACGCCCGCATCATCTGGGGGACCTCCGTCGACGACGAGGTCGAGGGGAAGATGCGCACAATGATTGTCGTCACCGGGGTGGAGTCCCCCCAGATTTACGGCAACGAGCAGGTCGATCGGGGCCCGACCGAGGAGCAGTTGCAGGAGATGCGGGGCCAGTAACCGGCCGAGGTTTTTAAGTCCTACTTGGCCTCCGATATTACGTGAAGTGGCCGAAAAATCCTTCCGTATTGGCGAGTCGGGACAGCCCAGAGCTGACGCCTGGCCTGCTCGCCGTGGCCTTAGCGGCGGTTCTCGTTCTGTCGGTCGTCAGTCCGGTACTCGCCGCGTCTATTGCCGGCGAGCAGCAGCCCAACAGTGGTCTTCTCACCACGGAGACCAACGCGTTGGGTCTCACCGACACGGTCACGTTGGCGGGGACGCCGACCGTTGCTGAGATGCTTAAAGACACCACCAACGGCACGACTGGGACACTCACCGACACCACCAACAATACGACAGAAACGCTCACGGACACCGTCGACGGGACCACCGACGGCGACATCACGACGGAGGGGATGCCGCCGTCCGGCAACCGATTAACGGTTTTCCCTCCCACGCGTCGGCGAGCGCCCGATGCAATAGATAGAAAAGGCGGCAGGAAGAACTACGCAGCAAGATGGACGTCAAATACGACCCCTCGGACTACATTCGCGTGCTGAAGCTCGCGAGCACCCCCGAGTGGGAGGAGTTCTCGATGATCGCCAAGATTGCGGGCGCCGGGATCTTCCTCATCGGCTTTCTGGGCTTCGTGATCTTCGCAGTCATGAGCTTCATTCCGGGGGCTGCATAGATGCCGATATTCGCCGTCAAAACGACTGCTCGGCAGGAAGAGACAGTCGCAGACATGATCGCGAGCAAGGAAATGGCCGAAATCCACGCCGTGCTGGCGCCGGACTCGCTGACGTCCTACGTGATGGTCGAGGCCGACGACGACTCGATCATCGAGCGCATCCTCGAGGAGATTCCTCACGCCCGCGGGATGGTGCCGGGCACCTCCTCGATGACGGAGGTCGAGCACTTCCTCTCGCCGACGCCGGACGTCGAGGGCATCGCCGAGGGCGACATCGTGGAGCTCATCGCGGGGCCGTTCAAAGGCGAGAAGGCCCGCGTCCAGCGCATTGACGAGGGGAAAGACCAGGTGACGGTCGAGCTGTACGAGGCGACGGTCCCGATTCCGGTCACCGTCCGTGGCGACCAGATTCGGGTGCTGGACTCCGAAGAGCGGTAGGCCCGGCTGTCACTGATTGTCTGGATTCTACGCTTCGAAGCCGCGACCGACAGCAGCAGAAACCTACCGCGAGGAGCCGCCGTTTGCGTTGAGTTGCTGGACGACGCTCTGGAGATTCGCGTTCTCCTCGACGTCCTCCTTGACGGCTTCACGGGCCTTGACCTGACTGCTGTCGGCGTCATACTCGCGGACGTACTCGGCACGGGTGTGCTCGTCAAACGCGTGGCGGATGGCGAAATACCCCTCCGGGACGATGGTGCCACAGATCTGGCACTCGTGGCGCTGGTGCTCGGTCGTCTGATGGACGATGACGTCCTCCGGGTTGTCGAAGTCCCGCTGACAGCCCTCGATACCGCAGTTCCATCCGGACATGTCTTGGCGGATGCGGGGGGAGGCCAAAAGGGTTCTCCCCCGGGGACGTGACTGCACAGTTTCGGGTCACCCGCAAACACGCAGGCTATTTGGGGCCGGACCGACTGCCCGCACACGTGACAACGGCCGCAACGCGCGTCGACATGCACGTCAAGGTCCTCGACGACCGGGTCGTCAAGCGGGCGAAGGCCCGCGGCCTCGACGTGCTCGTCTACGCGCCTCATTTCACGCGACTGCCGAAAATCCGTTCGACGGCAGAGCGTTATAGCGACGAGGAGCTCCTGGTCGTGCCCGGCCGCGAACTGTTCACGGGCAACTGGCAGAACCGGAAGCATCTGCTCGCCATCGGGCTCTCGGACCCGGTGCCGGATTTTATCTCCTTCGAAGGGGCGCTCTCGGAGATGGAGGCCCAGGGCGCCGCGGTCTGTGTCCCCCATCCCGCGATGTTGAACGTCAGTCTCGGACGGCCCGAGATTCGGGCCTACGCCGACCACATCGACGCCATCGAGAGCTACAACGCCAAATCCTTGCCCCCGACGAACCGCCAGGCCAAAGCGATCGGCGAGGAGAGCGGCATCTCCATTTTCGGCTCCTCCTATGCCCACATCCGGGGCACAATCGGCGAAGCGTGGACGGAGTTTGAGGTGGACATCGAGACGGAGACAAACCTGGTGAGCGCGCTGGTCTCGAACAACACCCGACGGGTCGTCCACCGGTCCGGGCTGGGCCACCGTGTCAGGAACCTGCTCGAGTTCGCGCATCTCGGCGTCGAGAACACGTGGGGGAAAGCCGACCGCCTCTTCCTCTCCGGAATGGAGCCGACCCACCCCGACCACATCGCCTACGACGGCCGGTTCGACGACGTCGCGGTCTACTGAGCCGCGTCGCCTCGCGTCGCGCCGACCGAAATCTGTGTCGTGCCGAACCAGTCAGATCTCCTCAAGCAGCAGTTCGAGCGCTGTCCTGGCGATGCCTTCCTTCACCGCTTTCCTGTCGCCGTCGAGAACGTGTCGGGACACTTCGGTGTAGGACCCGCCGGTTCCCCAGTCCGCGGCGTACGCCCGGCCGACGAACACGGTGCCGACCGGGTTCTCCGCCGTCCCGCCGTCCGGCCCGGCGATGCCGGTGGTCGACAGGCCGAACGTTGTGCCGGCGGTGTCCCTGACGCCGGCAGCCATCTGCTCGGCGACAGGAGCTGACACCGCGCCATGGTCGTCGAGGCTCTCTCGGGACACGGCGAGTTCGGTCAGTTTTGCGTCGTAGGAGTAGGTCACGACCGAGCGGTCGAAGTAGTCCGAGGAGCCGGGAATATCCGTCAGGAGCGAGCCGACGAGACCGCCCGTGCAGGATTCGGCGACGGCGACGGTTGCGTTCGCCTCGCGAAGGGCGTCGCCGATGCGCTCCTCGATGGGCGTCACAGCGTCGTCCATACCGGACGCTGGGTGCCCGGGAAGAAATAGGCGGTGGCGGCTGTCGGGACCCAGTTCGCGGCGTGGATGGTCGGCGTAGAACACTGCCCGACTTAACACACTGCCCGCCCTAGAACAGGTCTTTCAGTTCATCGCTCTCGAACGCCGCTTCCTCCGCCTCGTTCTGCCGCTCCCGGGCCGTGGTCTCGCGCTCTGCCTCGGCGGCGCGGTCGAGGAACTCTTGCACCCGGCCCGAGCGCTCGATGCCGCTCAACAGGACGAGCGAGATAACCCGGTCGACGTCCATCGGGAAATCCCCGCCTCTGACGGCCATGCTCTGGGTCTGCTCCTCCACCCACGACCGGGCGCTATCGACGCCTTCCGGGAGATTGCGTCGGGCCGGCCGGCGAGAACGACGAGTGCGGCGTCCGCCTCGACGGCGTTGGGGAGGCTGGTTCCCGTGAGCACTGCCTGGCGGGTCGTGCTGGTGACGACGTTGACGTTCTCGTCGGGGTCGTCGCTGGCCGACGAAGCGGCGTAGCCGACGGCCGCAAACCCGCCGCTCTGGAGCGTGTTGATGACCTCGCTGCTGTCGACGACGCTCTGGGCGGCGCTGCGCTCGACGTCGTCGCCGCCCAGGCCGAGCGACGAGCGCTCCTCGATTGGCTGGCCAGCAGCGAGCAGGAGCCCGATGCGCTGGGCGATGTTCCGGTTGATCGCGGTCATCCCCGCCTCGACGCTGTCGCCGCTGCCGTGCCATGCGTCGTTATCGATGAGGATCACCGAATCCGCTTCGCGTGAGAGCGTCTTGAGCGAGCGGCCGGCGTTAACCTGGTAGAGCGCTCCCTCGTCCCGGCCCGGGAGGATGCCGATGGCGTAGACGGGGAGGTCATACACCTCCTTCAGCCGTTGTGCCAGCACCGGGG
>CAYXXM010000081.1:0-8712 GCA_964469085.1 uncultured Haloferacaceae archaeon | reverse complement strand
ATGTCGAAGTTGCGCAGGCGGTCCGGCGTCACCTCGTCCATCGTGATGAGGTAGGTGTTCTCGTTCTCCTCGACGATGCGCTCGGCGGTCTCCCAGCGACCCTGGCCGATCTTGGTACAGAAGATGACGCCCCACTTCTCGGCATCCATCGCGCGGTGGACGGCCCCGTAGCGCTGCTTCATGAACTTCTCCGTGTCGGCGATGGTGACGACGTTGTTCACGGGGTCGGCGATGACGACCTTCTTGTCGGGATGCTCCATCGCCAGCCCGAGGGGGTGGAACTTCCCGCCGCCGACGTAGAGCACCTGGTCGGCGTCGATGTCCGCGGAGGCGTAGTTGCAGCCGAGCACCTGCCCCTCGTGGGTGAGGCGGTCGTCGCCGCGCCGGGTATGGACGGTGTAGCCCTCGTTCTCGAGCCACTCCTTCATCTCGCCGAAGAGGTTCATGTGCTGGGCCGTGGTGACGAGGCCGACGTCGTCCTCCGGGAGTTCGTCCAGCGCGTCCTCCATCATCGGATACGGGTCGACGTTGGAGAACAGCGGGACGTAGATGATCTTGTCCGAGTTCTTCATCGGCGAGTGGCCGAAGTGGACGAACACGTCCGTCCGGCGCATGAGGAACGTGTCGAGGTCACAGGCGCCGTAGCAGGGCTGGCCCGACAGCATGAACGTCACATCGTCGGGCGCCAGTTCCCGCAGGTCGTCGGCGACGGCCGGCCCGCGCCGCTTCAGCCCCTCGGGGAACTGCAGGCCAACCTTCTTGGCCTCGGTCTCGTTGATCTCCTGGATGATCCGGTCGAGTTCGTAGTCCCACTCCCGGTCGTGTTTGAGGGACATCCCCGTGTTCCGGAGATCCCCCTCAGAGGTCGTCTCCGCTGCGTCCTGGCTCATTGCCGGATATACCTGCCCAGCACGGATAATCCCCGCGTTTCGCCGAACTCAGAACTCCCTCTCCGCGAGCGCCGTAGATTCCACCCACCGGACTGGCGATGAACTCGCCGCGAGGCGTCGTTGCGAGTCACCGTCCCTCGGTGTCGCCGCAAGCCGTCGCCGCGAGGCGTCGCTATTCGACCGCGTGCCGCGGCGACGTTACTCGAACTCCGGCAGGTCGTCCGGAGCGTCGAACTCGGACTCCCAGTCGACGTACTCCGCTTTCAGCACCTCACAGACGGTCTGGCCGAGCTCCGTCAGGCCGGCGTTAATTCCCGACACCTGCCCCCAGGACTTCAGGTCGACGTGCAGGTCGCGCTCCTTCCAGTCCTCGGGGAGGCCGGGCGCGTGGTAGCCCACCCGGTCGGCGAAATCGTCCCAGAAGAAGTCGAACCGCTCGACGAGTCCGAGCTCTTCGACGACGCGCCACTCCGCCTCGTCGAGTTTCGACCGCTCGGCCCACTGGGTGAACGCCTCCACCCACGCGCCGTCCTGCAGGAACTGCTCCAGGTCCTCCCGGTGGTACTCGTCGCTCTCGACGGTCGCGTCGTCGTACTCGTTGGGGTCGCCGGACTCCAGCGTCGGCGGCGCTGGCGGCTCCACGTCGAGGCTCATGGGGGATGGTCGTGGCGGGCGCGAAAAAGGGTAGCGACCGCCGTGGAGCCACCAGACCGGTCAGTCGTAGCGATTACCGCCGCCGTTCGAGCAGCAGTGAGAGCAGCTTCCGTTCGGCCGCCGAAAGATGTTCCGAGAGCGTCGGCTGGGAAATGTCGAGCTGTTCGGCCAGCTCCTGACCGCTGGTCTCGCGGGGCCACTCGTAGTAGCCGGCCTCGAACGCGGTTTCGAGCACCTCCTGCTGGCGGTCGGTGAGCTGTTCGTCGAACTCGCGTTCGAGTTCGCGCTGGCTGAACAGCGGGCTGAACTCCGACTGCTCTCGCTTGGCGACCAGCTCGCCGTTCTCGTACTCCCCAGTGAACGCCTCGATGACCTCGCTGGCGTCGTACTCGCCGGGAAGTTCGGCGACGATGCGACCGTCGCCGTTCTCGCCGTACACCGTCCGTGGGAGCGCGCCGAGTTCGGCAAGCCCGACCGCCGGGCAGTTGCCGGCAACGACAAACTCGACGAGGCCACCATCGTCGTACGCTTCGATAATCTTCGGCGTCGTCATTCCGTGGTCCTCGGCCGACGCCGCGATATCTTCAACGTCGGCACCGCGGACGCTGTAGAACTCGGCGTACTCGCCATCCCCACGGTGGATCATCTCCTGCAGTTCGACCTCGCAGGATTTGGCGGCGGAGACGCCCACGAACGGGTACGCGGGGTCGTCGAAGACGAACTCCATCTCGACGACCGAGCCGTCGGACGCTTGACCGGTTCCAGCTGACATCATCAATTAGTTCGTCCATCAGCATGATAACGTTTGGTGTTGGTCAACCGTGGAAAAATGTCGTCCCGGACGAATGTTTGCGGTCAGGGGCCCACCGCAACCCCGGATGTTTATCTCCCTCACAACCAACCGTGCCGTATGACTGCCTCCCGACGCCAGTTTCTCGCCGCCGCGGGTTCCGGAATGGCCGCACTGGCTGGCTGTACAGCGCCGGCGAGCGAGTCCGCGGAATCGTTCGCTGACCTGTACAACGAGATCTCCCCGTCGGTCGTCCGCCTTCGGGTGTACGACCGCTCTGGTCCCGTCGGCGAGGGCTCGGGCTGGCTCTACGCGGACGGTACCATCGTGACGAACGCCCACGTCGTCGCGGACGTCCAGACGATTCGGGTGCAGTTCGCCAACGGCGAGTGGGAGACCGCCGACCTCCTCGGGACGGACCGGTACAGCGACCTCGCCGCGCTCTCCGTACCGGTTCCCATCGCGGCGGCGGAACCGCTACCCACCGTCGACCAGCAGGTCCCAGTCGGGACCCGCGTCGCCGCCATCGGGTCGCCGCTGGGGCTCGGTGGCTCGATTACGACGGGCGTCGTCTCGGGACAGGACCGTTCACTCGCCTCGGTGGACAACTTCACCATCGCCGACGCGGTGCAGACCGACGCCGCGCTCAACCCCGGCAACAGCGGTGGACCGCTGGTCACCCTCGACGGCGAGGTTGCGGGCGTCGTCACCCAGGCGGGCGGCGAGAACGTCGGCTTCGCCGTCAGCGCGGCGTTGACCGACCGCGTGGTCCCCTCCCTGATAGCGTCGGGAGGCTACGACCACCCGTACATGGGGGTGCTCATCCGCATGGTCACCCCGCTGCTGGCCGAGGCCAACGACCTGGAGCAGGCCCGCGGCGTCTACGTCGGCGATGTCGCCGACGGCGGCCCGTCGGACGGCGTGCTGGAGGGCTCGACTGGGCAAACCGCCGTCGAGGGCACGCAGCAACCGACCGGCGGCGACGTCATCGTCGCGCTCGGCGACACGCCTGTTCCGACGACCGGTGACCTCGGCAGCTATCTCGCACTGGAGACGAGTCCGGGCGACAGCATCGACGTGACGGTGATTCGGGACGGCGAGCAACAGACCGTGGAGCTAACGCTCGGGACGCGCCCGACGGCCGGGTGAGCAGGCTACTCCTCCATCCGGAGAACCAGCCCTTCACTCCGCCATCCGGTCGACCAGCCTGTCACTCCGCCATCTGGTCGACCAGCCCGTCACTCCTCCATCCGGTCGACGAGCGCCTCGAACTGCTCTTTTCGGCCCTGAATCGCCTCCTCGCGGAGTGCCTCCTCGTCCTCGGTCGGGCAGACGAGGTCAGGCACGTCTGTCGGCTCCCCCTCCTCGTCGAGCGCGACGAAGGTGAAGTAGGAGGCGGTGGTCTTGCGCTCCTCACCCTCCCGGGGGTCCTCCGCGCGCACGTCAACTTTCACGTCGATGCTGCTTCGACCGGTGTTGAAGACGTAGGCCTGAATCACCGCCACCTCCCCCAGGTCGATGGGCGAGATGAAGTCCACGTGGTCCATCGATGCAGTCACCACCTGCGTGCGGGCGAATCGCATGCCGGAGATGGCGCCGGCGATGTCCATCCAGTGGAGGACGGCGCCCCCCAGGGCTCGCCCGAGGTTGTTGGTGTCGTTCGGCAGCAGCAGTTCGGTCATCTCGGTGTAGGATTCCGCCAGCGTGGCCGTCTCAGTCATGACGCTCTCTCAGGGGGCGGGCCACTCAAACCCGCCGACTCGGGAAGCGGTCACCGGCGCGAGTCCACGGCGAGGCCGGCAACCCGCCGACACCGTGGGGCCCGGGGAGAAACCTCGCAAACGGGCGGGCCGGTCAGCCGATTTCGTCATCGACGCCGAGTTCCTCCCCGCTCCGCCCCGCTGTGTCGAGGACGCCTTCGTCGATCTCGATGGGGCATTCGGTCCTGACTGCGAGGGCGACGGCGTCGCTGGGGCGTGCGTCGAAGGTGAGCGACTCGGAGTCTCCGTTCTCGTAGCGCTGGGCGTCGATCTTCGCGTAGAACGTCCCCTCACGGAGGGCGTCGATCCGGACCCGGTCGAACGCGCCGCCAAGCTCCGTGACCATCGTCGCCAGCAGGTCGTGGGTCAATGGTCGTTCGAAGGGGACGTTCTCGAGGCCACAGCGGATTGCGTCGGCCTGGTCGTCGGTGATGAACACCGGGAGATACTCGCCACGAGCCCGCAACAACGCTGCGGGGACGAGCTCCCCGTCTGGAGCGCGCCCGGTCCCGATACCCTCGACTTCGGCGGTGTGGCTCATACCGATTCTGAGGGCCGCGAGCGGCAAATAGCTACCGTGGCGCGGAACGTTCATCCTTCTGGGCCCCCAGGTTTCGACAGATGGACTGTCGAGTCGTGCTGGAGGCAGCGGTTCCTGTCTACGACGTGGCGACGCCCGAGGCGGCCGTCGACACCGGGGTCTCGAAGGTCCGTGCGTTGCTGTCGTCGGAGATGGACGACGTCGAAGTCGAGCCCCGAACCCGTCGGTCACCCCGCGGGACAGCGCTCCCACCAGCTACGGTCGCCGCGGACGAAGGGCTGGTCGCGCTCGAACTCGGGATGACGGTGTATGACGTGGAGAGTGAGGAGCATGCCGTCCGCATCGCGCGCGGGGAGATCGGCCAGCGGTTGGATGGAATCCCGCTCGAACGGCGCACCTGTTCGCCGGTGGACGGCGGCGAGGACGATGCCGAAGAGCCAGCCGACGACGACGAGTCCGAGGCCGAACCTGCGTCCGACGAGCAGTTACTCCCGGAGTTCGAGGAGATGGTCGAGCGCAACAGGGAGTGACCGCGGCGGTCTGTGAGTCGCGGCCGAGCGAACGGGACCGCTCGGCGACGCTGTCGCTCAGCGACGCTCTCGCTGGGGACGCAGTCGCTCGAACAGTAGCGTGCCGGAGAACGTCGATTGCTGGTTTCAGTCTGCGGCCTGCGTGACCTGCTCGCCGTCGAACGATGCGGTGAGCCCGTTGGCCAGTTTGAACACGGCCGTCTTGTGATCTGTTTTCGACCGGTGGATGGACGTCGGCTGGACGTCGAACGCCTCGTACTCGCTCAGGTCGAGCTCTGTCCCGTCATCACATGCGGACCGTACCTCTGAGAGAAGCCCGTGGAGATGAATGAGTTCCTGTTTCTTCATGGCGTGTTCAACTACCAACCCAGGGGTTATAGGATTACTTTGAGACGTGTTAACATACATGTCCGGCAGAGCCCTTCGTGGCCCCGAAATCACCGAATACTGCCTCCTCGGCCACCAGGTTTTTCTGGCGGATTTGGCGGCCCCGACCGTCGGCGGTGGGTCCCGACCCGACCCCTTTTGACGGTGGCTGCACACCGGCCGGTATGAGCGCGGACGGCTCCCGGTTCGACCGACTCGACCGCACCCCCACGACCGGCCCGCGGAACTCCCTGCAGCACTGGACCGACGCGAAGTCGCCCTGGCGGGTTGCGCTGAACTACCTTCTCGTCTGGCTGATACGCGTCTCGCCGAGCCTCCGGCTGAAGACCTGGCTGCTGGCGCGTCTCGGCGTCGACTGCGGCGCGGGCGTCTCCTGGGGCCTCGAAGCGACGCCCGACGTGTTCTGGCCCGAGCGCATCACGCTGGGGGAGGACGCCATCGTTGGCTACGACGCAACCTTGCTCTGTCACGAGTTCCTGCAGGAGGAGTACCGTGTCGGTGACCTGCGAATCGGCGACCGGGCGATGATTGGCGCGGGCACCGTCGTGCTTCCGGGCGTCGACGTCGGCGACGACGCGCAGGTGGCGGCGAACTCGCTGGTCGTCGAGGACGTTCCACCCGGTGAAACAGTCGCGGGTGTGCCAGCCGAGCCCCGAGAGCGCACAGAGTAACCAGGGTCGGGACTACTCTTCGTCGTTGATGATGACGACACCGCCCGCAAACACCTGATTGTTCGGGACGATGTGCTCCTCGCCACTGGATTCGATGCTGGTGGTGAACACGTCGATCTCCTGGACGACGCCTCGGTCCTTGCCGATCTTCACCGTGTCGCCGATGCCATAGGGCTCGTTGAGGAAGATGTAAATGCCCGCGGCGGCCGAGGTGAGCAACTGCCTGGTTGCAACGACGCCAAACACCACCAGGCCCGTCGCATACAGCGCCAGTAGCACGACCAGAGCGAACGTCGCGACGCCGATCTGGTCGAGGGCGACGACGAGGGCGACGTAGGTGACGCTGTACTTCGCCGCGGTCGGGATCACGCCGATCTCCGGCAGCTTCACGCTCCGGAGCCGCTCGGAGAGCAGCAGTTCCAGTTTGTCGCCGATGACAACCCCGATGATCAGGATGAGAACCGCGACGAACAGGGCGGGGAGGAAGCCGGTCGTCTGTGACCAGAACTGCTCGGCGTAGCTCGGTTTGGCGACTGATAGTGCCACGATGGCACCCAACAGGAAGATGAACCAGCCCGAGAGCTGTGCGAGGATGGCGACCGTCGAGGTGCCGATGCTCCGGGCCGCCCGCTCGAACGCCGTCCCCTCGATTGTCTCGGACAGTCTCGCGCGCGTGAGCAGGTGGGTGTTGACCTTCGTGACGACCCACGAAAGCAGCACCGTGACCAGGAACAGCCCCAGAGCCAGCCAGAACCTGGCGGGCACTTGTTCCAGCACCGTCCCTTCGACGACGGGGAGCGCGCTCATCAGTAGTCCTCCGGGTCGATTTCGAGGATGAGTTCACCACCCTTGAACGCCCGGACCAGGCCGTCCGATTCCGACAGCACAATCGCGGTCGCGTTCGTCGCCCGGGTGATGGCGGCACCAGCCATGTGGCGGGCGCCGAGCCCCTTCGGGATGTCGACGCCTTCGGCACCGGGTTCGAGATAGCGATACGCGGAGACGATCTTCCCCGAATCACTGATGACGAACGCGCCGTCCAGCCGCGAGAACTCCTTGAGCATCACGTTCACGATCGGGTCGCCGACGTGGACGTGGGACTTCTCGAAGGGGTTGTAGCTCAGCGGCCGGGATTTGTTCATCACCTTCCCGGCGTCGCCGGTGACGAACAGCGCCCCCACGGGCTTGCCCTTCTGGCCTTTCTTCCCCAGTTCGATGGCCACTTCGAACACGTCGCGGATGACCCCCGGATCGGCGCGGGAGTTGGCGAACAGGTCGTACACGCCGGAGTGGATCGACTCGTCGACACGGGTGCGGATGATGGCGTCGTGGTCGCCCCCGAACACGCACACGACGCAGCCGACGGTGTCGCCGTCGTCGACGATGCTGCTCTCCATCGCCCCCTCGATACCGAACCGGATCTGTTCGCGGACGTTGCTGAACGACAGCGGCAGTTCGACGTAGGTGTCTGCGTCGACGACATCCTCCGGCGAGACGACGACGACCGGCATCTCCAGGTCCTCGAACCGCTCGAAAAACCCTGTGCTCGGGGAGAACACGAACACCGCGTCGAGATCGTCCGTCAGGTCGTCGAGGATGTCGGCGGGGGTCGGCATTATCAACGATAATTACCGCCGTAGATGAAAGTGTTTGTGGGTTGGTCGGGGCGATTCGCCTCGGCCCGGGCGGTCGCTCCCTGCCCAAACCGCCCTGCAGAATCGGGCAGCTATCAGGAGAAGCCGCCCTGCCGGTCGAAATCCGGCAGCAAGTTCCTCCACATTCTTTACAATACACCCCCCTTTTGATGGGGGTATGAACGAGAAACGCCTCGTAATCGCACTGTTCGGTATCGCCGTCGCCCTCGTCACCGGCTACCTTGCCAAGCGGTTCATTGCCCCGTTGACCGTCTCGGTGTTCCTCTACTACTCCACGCGTCGCTACTACAAATCCCTCCGACGGCTTCGCCTTCCGTCCCGCCTGCGGGCGGCCATCGTGTTGGCTTCACTCGCAATCCCGCTGATTCTGCTCATCAGTTATGCCACCGTGTTGCTCATCATCGAGGCCCGGGCGTTCGCCATCGAGTACTCGCTTCTGGAGGTGGCGGCGACCAACGTCGAGTGGCTGGGTGGCATCGAACGGATTCCGGAGTTCACGATTTCGGGGTTCTACGCGGCGTATCAATCGGGGGACCTCTCGCCATTCATCACCTTCGCCAGCGAGCACGCCACCTTCCTGACCACGCTCATTTCCGAGTTCTTCCTCAATCTCTTCATTGTCGTCATCGTCACCTACTACCTGCTCATCGACGGTCACCGGATGCGGGAGTGGCTGCTCCGGTTCGACGACGAGGCCATCATCCGGGAGTACCTGGAGGCCGTCGACCGGGAGCTGGAGTCGGTGCTCTTTGGCAACCTGCTGAACGTCATCGCCATCTCCCTCATCGCCATCGCCTCGTTCAGCGGCTACAACATGCTCGTTCCTGCCGCCGC
>CAYXXM010000080.1:0-8734 GCA_964469085.1 uncultured Haloferacaceae archaeon | reverse complement strand
GGCGCCAACAGCGCGGTGGCCATCTCGATGGCGGCGGCGAAAGCCGGCGCCGACGTGCTCGGGGCGCCGCTGTTCCAGCATCTCGGCGGCACGTTCCGCGGCGACACGTTCCCCGTGCCGCTGGGGAACGTCGTCGGCGGCGGCGAACACGCCGCGGACGCGACCGACATCCAGGAGTTCCTCGCGGCGCCCGTGGGCGCCCCCTCCGTCGAGGAGGCGGCGTTCGCCAACGCGGCGGTCCACGAGGAAGTCGGCGCCCTGCTCGCCGAGCGGGGTGTCCCGGCCGCGAAGGGCGACGAGGGCGCGTGGGCGCCCGCAATCGACGACGCCGAGGCGTTCGAACTCGTCGCGACAGCCTGCGAGGCCGTCGCCGAGGAGTTCGGGTTCGAGGTCGGCTTCGGCCTCGACATCGCCGCCTCGGAGCTCTGGGACGGCGAGGTCTACCAGTACAGCGACGCTGCCCGCTCCCCCGAGGAGCAGGTCGACTACGTTGCCGACCTGGTCGCGGAGTACGACCTCGTCTACGTCGAGGACCCGCTGGAGGAGAACGACTTCGCCGGCTTCGCCGACCTGACCAATCAGGTAGGCGCCGAGGCGCCGGACGCCTCGACCGCGGGCGGGCAGCGCCCGCGAGCAGGCCGGACGCTCGTCTGCGGTGACGACCTGTTCGTCACCAACGTCGAGCGGCTCCAGCAGGGTATCGACGAGGGAGCTGGCAACAGCATCCTCATCAAGCCGAACCAGATCGGGACGCTGTCGGCGGCAATCGACGCCATCGAACTGGCGACCCGGAACGGGTTCACCCCGGTCATCTCCCACCGGTCGGGAGAGACCGAGGACACCACCATCGCACACCTCGCCGTCGCGACCGGCGCACCGTTCATCAAGACGGGCACCGTCGGGGGCGAGCGAACTGCCAAACTCAACGAACTCATCCGCATCGCGGAGGACGCTGTATGAGCGAATCCGAGAACGACGACACTGAACCCGCCGAGGAGGACGTGGCCAGCGAGGCCGCCGAGACCGAGGCGGCGGTAGAGAGCGCCGAGGCCAGCGAGGCCGAGGCAGAGACAACATCGGCCGACGAGGCCGAGGAATCCCGCTTCGACGAGGACGTCATGCCCGAAGAGGAGACGGCTGACCTCCTCATCCCCGTCGAGGACTATCTCTCTGCTGGGGTCCACATTGGGACCCAGCAGAAGACCTCGGACATGGAGCGGTTCATCCACCGCGTCCGGGACGACGGCCTGTTCGTGCTCGACGTGAGCCGAACGGACGGTCGCATCCGGACCGCGGCGGAGTTCCTCGCCAACTACGATCCCGAGCAGGTGCTCGTCACCTCCTCGCGGCAGTACGGTCGGTTCCCGGCGGAGAAGTTCGCGGACGCCATCGGCGCCCGCGCCCGCACCGGGCGGTTCATCCCGGGGACCCTGACCAACCCGAAGTACGACGGCTACATCGAGCCCGACGTTCTGGTCGTCACCGACCCGATCGGTGACTCCCAGGCCGTCAAGGAAGCCATCACGGTCGGCATCCCCGTTATAGCGATGTGTGACTCGAACAACGCGGTGTCGAACGTCGACCTCGTCATCCCGACGAACAACAAGGGCCGACGCGCCCTCTCCGTCGTCTACTGGCTGCTTGGCAACGAGACGCTGGATCGCCGTGGCGCGGAACCAGCCTACGCCCTCGAGGACTTCGAGGCAGGCCTCTAAGGGCTCGAGAACCGTTTCGCGACGTATCGACCGCGGTCGCTCGCGAGTGCTGGTTCTACGAACTGATGCGGGAGCCGTCCGGATTCTCGGAGCTAATCCACTCACAGCAGCCGCTGGAAAACGAGTGTCGGTGGCCGGCCTGGGTGGGGAGAGATGGGAACGACCGGCCAACGGTGTTGGGGTGTGGCCGCTGGCGCGTCAGCGGGGTCTGGCCACCGCATCGCACCGTTCGGATCAGGGTGCGATCGCCCCGCGACCACAAATCCAAATGACGCCAGTTGATAAATAAAGCCTCTGCTGTGATTTTCAAATGTGATAATCGCTTCCAATCCGTTCCCGAGGGGGCCGGAGTTCACGCTACGGTTCGAAGGGGTCCACGGCGGCGTTCAGGCGCGTGATATCGTCGAATTCGTCGAAATCCCCATCGAAGGAGTAGATATGTTTGATATCCGCAGAGCGCATGAAGCTCACGAGTACCGCGTCCTGAACTCCGCGCCGCCTCGTGATGCTCGTCCCGTTCGCTGAACGCACCGAGGAGAACGTTCGCGTCGACAACCGCCTACCCATCGGATTCCCACGCCGACTCGCCCAACTGCTCCGCGTTCGTCTCCCCCCAGTCCACCGGCTCGAAGTCGTCGAACGCTCCGGGTCGCTCGCGTATCACCTCGACGTCGAGGTCCCCCTCGTCGTCCACCACCCAACGAATCTTGTCCTCCGGCTCGACATCCAGCATCTCCCGAATCCGGGCGGGTATCGTAATGCCCCCGCTGTCGTTGACCGTCGTCTCACCTGCCTCGGTGATCGCAATACTCGTGATTGTGCCTCTTCCCGAATAAATTAGTCGGCGAATTGAGCCCCCGTTCAGGGGTGGTACCGGAGCTGCGGGCCAGAACCAGTCCCACATCAACTGACGACCCGCAGTCGGAACTACTGTAACCTCCCGGGGCCACGGCACCACCATGACCGTTTCGAGCGCCCCCGGGAAGGTGTATCTCTTCGGGGAGCACGCCGTGGTGTACGGCGAACCGGCGGTGCCCTGTGCCATCGAGCGACGGGCGCGTGTGAGCGCCGAACCGCGTGCAGACGACCGGGTTAGCGTCGAGGCCGAGGATCTCACCCTCGACGGCTTCACCGTCGAGTGGAGCGAGTCGACCGCGGAGCGACCGGATGTCGACGTCCCCTCGTCGCTGGTGGAGGCCGCGATTGGCTACATCGAGGAGGCGGTGGCGCAGGCCCGCGATGCACTCGACGACCCCGATGCCGGATTCGACATCACCGTGGAGAGCGATATTCCACTGGGCGGCGGGCTGGGCTCCTCGGCGGCCGTCGTCGTCGCGGCCATCGACGCGGCAGTCCGCTCCACGGGGGCTGAGATCGACCCACGGGAGCTGGCCGAACGGGCGTACCAGGCCGAGCACACCGTCCAGGAGGGCCAGGCCTCGCGCGCCGACACGTTCTGCTCGGCCATGGGCGGCGCCGTTCGCGTCGAGGGCGACGACACTCGGGCCATCGACGCGCCCGCGCTCCCGCTGGTCGTTGGGTACGACGGCGGCGCGGGTGACACGGCGGAACTCGTCGCCGGGGTCCGGGACCTGCGCGAGCGGTACGCGTTCGCCGCCGATACGGTGGCGACAATCGGCGACATCACCCGCCAGGGCGAGCAACTGCTCGCTGAGGCGGACCCGGAGCGCGAGCCTGACGACGCGGTCGTCCAGGGGGTGGGTGAGCTGATGGATTTCAACCACGGCCTGCTCTCCGCGCTCGGCGTCTCCGCTCGGTCGCTGGACACGATGGTCTGGGCGGCCCGCGAGGCCGGCGCCGCGGGCGCGAAACTCACCGGTGCGGGTGGCGGCGGCTGTATCGTTGCACTGGACGACAGCGACGCGACGGAGAACGCGCTCGGGTACACGCCAGACTGTGTACAGAGCTTCCGGGCCGAACTCGCAACCGAGGGGGTCCGCGCAGAAGAATGACCGTGTCCACGCGAGCGAAGCGAGTGTGTGGCAGGGAATGGAGGGTAGTGGAATGACCGTGTCCACGCGAGCGAAGCGAGTGTGTGGCAGGGAATGGAGGGTACCGGAATGACCGTAGTTCTGAAACTCGGTGGCTCAGTCATCACCGAGAAGGACCGCCCGGAGACGCTCGACGGCGAGGCGCTCGAAACTGCTGCCGATGCCGTCGCCGACGCGGTGGCCGATGGGGACGTCACCGACCTGGTGCTGGTTCACGGTGGCGGGAGTTTCGGCCATCACCACGCCAGCGAGGCGGGTGTGACGACCACCGAGGGGAGCACCGACGTCACTGACGCCATCGCCATCCACAGCGCGATGAAGACGCTGAACCAGTTCGTGCTCTCGCGACTCCACGAGCGGGGGGTGCCGGCGCTGCCGGTTCACCCGCTCTCGACTGGTTCGCGGGACGAGGCCGGGAACCTCGACCTGCCGCTGGGACAGGTCGAGACGCTGCTGGCGGAGGGGTTCGTGCCGGTGCTGCACGGCGACGTGGTCGCGACGGCAGACGAGGGCGTGACGGTGCTCTCCGGCGACGAAATCGTCACGACTGCGGCGAGCACGCTCGACGCAGACCGGGTCGGACTCTGCTCGACGGTGCCGGGTGTCCTCGACGCCGAGGACGAGGTGATTCCGGTGATTACCGACTTCGGAGACGTGGAGTCCGTGCTCGGCGGGAGCGACGCCGCGGACGTCTCCGGCGGGATGGCGGAGAAGGTCCGGCAGTTACTCGCTCTCGGCGCGCCGGCGTCGGTGTTCTGTCCGGAGGCGATCAGCAGCTTTCTGGCGGGCGAACGTCCCGGGACAACGATTCGCGGACGGCGGTGAACAGCCGTTCCGAGGCAACGATTCGCGGACGGCCGTGAATAGCCGTTCCGAGGCGACGATTTGGGGACGGCGGTGAACAGCCGTCCCAAGGCGACGATTCGGGGAATTCGACCGTCCATTTGGAGGGGACACCGTCGCCAGCGCGTTCGGCCGTCCGGTTCAGCAACCCTTTAGCCCTTCGCTGTTGGGATGCCGGTATGCACAAAATCACCCAGAGCGGGTGGGTGGAGGTCGTCGCGGGGTCGATGTTCTCGGGCAAGACCGAGGAACTCCTGCGACGCCTACGTCGTGCGGAAATCGCGGGTCAGGACGTCGCGGCGTTCACGCCGGCCATCGACGACCGCTTCGGCGAGACCACAATCGGCTCCCACGAGGGTCGCAAGTGGGACGCGCAGGTCATCGAAAACGAGGGCGCAGACGTCTGGGAGATGCGGGAGTACCTCAACGGCGAGGAGGTAATCGCCGTCGACGAGGCGAACTTCTTCGCCGAGGACCTCGTCGATGTCTGTGAGGAACTCGCCGCTGAGGGTCGCCGCGTCATCGTCTCGGGCACCGACATCACGTTCCGCGGCGAGCCGTTCACCCCGCTCCCGCAGTTGATGGCCACCGCCGAGTACGTCGACAAACTCCGGGCCATCTGCACGGTCTGTGGCGAGCCGGCAACGCGCAACCAGCGCCTGGTCGACGGGAAGCCCGCCCACGTCGACGACCCGACCATCGTCGTCGGCGCCGAGGAGTCCTACGAGGCCAGGTGCCGGAACTGCCACACGCTCCGGACCGACTGATGGCGCCGGCTTCCTGTTCGGGAGGGCGTCGATGACGACCTGGGTCGCCGAGCCGGAGGGTGGTCGCGCCCGCGGACCGCGAGCGATTGTACGCGCCTGGGCGGAGGTCCTCGTGAGACCCCGCCGGTTCTTCCGCAACGGCGTCGCGCCCGCGGACCAGGCCCCCGGGCTGGTCTTCGGCGTTCTCGTTGCCATGGCCGTCGCCGCGGGTCGGCTGGCACACGGTAACCTGCCGCTGCTCCCGCCGTTCGTCCCCGACTCCGGGGTGCTGCGGGCGCTGCTGGTCCTGTTGGTCGTCGCCCTGTTTCTTGCGCCCGCGACGTTTCACCTCGCGGCGGCGCTCGAAACGCTGGCGCTGGTGCTGGTGGCCCCCGAGCGCGGTGGGGTGAGCGAGACGGTTCAGCTCATCGCCTACGCGACGGCCCCCTGCGTGTTCGCAGCGGGTCCGTGGCCGCTGGTCCGAATCGTGTGCTGTCTCTACGGGACGGCGCTACTGGTCGTCGGCACGGCGGTCCGGCACAACATCTCCCCACTGCGGGCGGCAGTCGCCTCCGTGCCCCCCGCGGCGCTCGTGTTCGGCTACGGCTTCGGCGGGTTCGCGGCGGCAGGCCTCCTCTGAGGTACGGGCCGTCGCCTTGGCCACGAGGGGCAGGGCTTTGTAAGGCGCGGCCCCCGTTACGCCCATGCTCACGCTGTCCATCGATGATCTGCAGTTCGAACTCGAAGACGGTGCGGTCAAACACGTCGGCGCGAAGACGACCGGTGCGACGGCAAAGCTCTATCATGTCGAGACGGCCGACGCGCGGGCCTTCGGGGACAGACAGGTCAAACTCGGCTTCGACGACGACGAGGGAAACGAGGTCGAAATCGCTCTCGACACCGATGCGGCCACCGCGCTCGCCGACGGTATCGCTGCCAGCGTGGACGAAACGGCGACGGATATGGATCAGCTTGGGGAGCGCAGCGGCCAAACAGCGGACAGTCAGAACGAGGGAGGTGAGCGCCCGTTCTGAGCGGCTCCCGGCCCGGCCTGGTACTGGGTCACGCGGAGCCTGCGACGCGTTTCGACAACGCCTTTAGGGCGGACCGCGTGGATTCTCACAAATGGGCAACTGCATCATCTGCGGCCAGGAAGTCAACGGCCGCATCTGCCAGTCTCACGAAGAGGACGCCGTGTTCGATTTCCGTGGGAACAGTACCGACCAGCTGGTCCGGAACCGATTCTACCGTGGCGTCGTCGACGGCTACGCCGACTTCGGCGTGTTCGTCGATCTCTCTTCGGACGTGACCGGGCTGCTGCACCGCTCGGAACTCGACGGACGCCTCGAGAGCCTCGACTGGGAGGCCGGTGACACCGTGTTCGTCCAGGTCAAGAGCGTTCGCGACAACGGCAACGTCGACCTTACCTCCTCCATCCGCCAGGCCGAACGCGAGTTCCGCGGCGCGCTGATCCAGGACGGCAACCGGGAGAAGCTCCCCGAGGAGGTCGAAGAGGGAAACGGGAGTGAGCGGGACGGCCAGGGAATCGAAACCAACCGCGGCTCTGCTGAGAGCGACGGGGGCGAGTACCAGACCAGTGCCGAGCCCGTGGATTCCGACGAGTCCGAACCGGAACCCGCGGCGACCGCGAGTGAGGCGGGCGCGTCTGCAGCGGCTTCAGCAGAGTCCGAGCCGCAGACGGAACGCGAATCAGCGCCGGAGACAGACACCGAGCCAGTCCAAGAAACGGAGGCCGGAGCCGAGCCGACAGCCGAAACCGAGGCTGCGGACGTGACCCGTCGCGAAATCGCGGAGCTTCCCGACTCGGTCGGCGAGCGCGTCCGCATCGACGGCGAGGTCGTCAGTGCCCGCCAGACCGGCGGGCCGACCATCTTCGAGCTTCGTGACGAGACGGGCGTCGCCGACTGCGCCGCGTTCGTCGAGGCCGGCGTACGTGCTTACCCCGATATCGAGGTCGGCGACACCGTCCGACTCGACGGCGAGGTTGAACTCCGACACGACGAGATACAGGTCGAAACCGAGGCGCTGGCCGAACTGACAGGCGACCAGGCCGCCGCGGTAGAACGGCGCCTGGCCGACGCCATGACCGACCGGGCCCGGCCAGATGAGGTCGAACTCGTCGCGGGCGACAAGCGCCTTGACGCCATCTCCGACAGCATCCTCGACGCCGCGGAGGCGGTCCGTCGCGCGGTGTTCGAGTCCCGACCCATCGTCATCCGCCACGGCGCAACCACCGACGGCTACGTGGCCGGTGTCGCCCTGGAGCGGGCGATTCTCCCGCTGGTGCGGGAGGAACACGCCACCAGCGACGCCGAGTACCATTACGTGAACCGGCGGCCGCTCGAGGACGCGGTCTACGGGATGAATGACGCGACCAACGACGTGACGAAGATGCTCCAGGACCGGGAGCGCCACGACGAGAAGCTGCCGCTGGTCGTGCTCGCCGGCACCGCCTCGACGGTGGAGAGCGAGGACGGCCTCGAGATGCTCGGCATCTACGGCGCCGACCGCGTCGTCGTCGACGCCGCACCGGCCGATCCCGAGATTGCGGACGTCGCGGACGTGCTGGTCAATCCCGAAACCGACGCCGCCCTCTCGACGGGCGCGCTCGCCTCGTCGCTCGCGACGACGGTCAACGGCGTGGTGAGCGGGGAAATCGCCCATCTGCCCGCTGTCAGCTTCTGGGAGGAGACCCCCGAACAGTATCTCGAAGCCGCCCGGGAGGCCGGCTACGACGAGGAGGCCGTAACCGAACTCCGCGAGGCGGTCGCACTGGAGGCGTACTACCAGTCCTACTCCGAGAAGCGAGAGCTCATCGGCGACCTGCTGTTCGGCGAGAGCGAGGAGGCCGTGGCCGTCGCCGGCGCGCCCGAGGACGTGGCCGCCGAGGAGTCGCTGGCGGGCCACATCGCGGCGCAGTTCCGGGAGAAACTCGACACCGAGTTCGAGACGGCCCGCGCCAACCTCGAGGAGAGCCTGGCCGGCGGCGTCGACGTGGCGGTGCTGGACACCGATTCCTTCACCCACGAGTACGACTTCCCGCCCACCTCGCTGCTGCTGGACGAACTCCACCGGCGCGAGGACGCCGCGGTCACCGTCGGCGTCGCGATGGACGAACTCTGGGTCCGCGCCGACACGGACCTGGACCTGCGCGCCGTCGCGCTCGACGCCGCCGAGAACGCCCCCAACGCGGGCATCTCCGCAAGCGGGCTTCGGGAGGGCCGCATCGAGTTCCTCTCCGGTGCGCGGGAGGAGGTCGAGATCGCGGTCATCGGCGCTGTGACCGAGCAGTTCGACTGAGGCGGTTTCGCCGTTTTTGGTGCGTTTCACTGGGTAGCGGTAGCTCCGCTCCTGTTGGCGGTTCGAGGCAGTTTGTGGCCGCTCAATCGGTTGTCTG
>CAYXXM010000079.1:0-8779 GCA_964469085.1 uncultured Haloferacaceae archaeon | reverse complement strand
CTGGTCGCGTTCTGGGTGGTCCGGGTCGGGTGGTCGGACTCCGGCCGCTCGTTCCCGCGGTAGTACTCCGCCACCTCCTCGGGTTCCGATGGCGATTGCTCCCGGTCCGAGAGCGGCGTCGGCGACCGGACCATCGCCAGGTCGTCGACGATGAACGGGAGAATCTCCGCGTTCCGCGGCGCAGGCTCGACGTCTGCGGTGAGATGCCAGTCGATCAGGTCCTCTGTCACGTCCTTCGGCACCGAGAGGTACGCCGCGGTCCGCTCGTCGATGGGCATCTCGTACCACCGTTCGGGCGCGATGGCCGCCCGCTCGGCCAGCGTCGCTCGCTCCTGTAGCGCCACCGAGTAGAGCCCCTCCGTCCGGGTAACACAGTCTAGCAGGAAGCAGTGCCGGAGGGTGTCCGCCATCGCCTCCCGGAGATTGCCACCGAGTGGAAACGCTTTGTTGCCGGCGACAATCCGCGGGCTGTCGGCGCCTGTGACGATTTCCGCGCCGAGGTAGTACGCAAGCGGCGCCGCGGTGAACACACTGCCGTACTCGTCGGCCACCTCGATGCTGATACCCGTCTCCGGACGGGTGAGGCCGGCTCCGTCGAACGCCTGGCCGTACTCCAGCAACGGCGGGTGACCGCGGAGCGTGGGGAACGACCGCTCCGGCGAGGTGGTTTTCAGCGCCGAGGAGAATCGGGAAAGCCCGCGAGCGATTCCGCTGGGCGTCTCCGGCACCGTGATCGTCCCTTCCGGCTGCTGGTGGAGCGACCGAAGAGCGACGACCACGGAGGACTCCCCGTCGAACCTGATTCGCGTGCCGCTTTCCTCCTCCTCGACCGTCGCTGGACCGTCGAAGCGGAGATAGAGCTTCATCGGCGTATTCGTCGCCTCGAACACGGCCGTCTCCCGCACCATCTGCTCGCCGCCGGCAACCAGTTCCCGGAGATTCCCCTGCTCGCCGCGAAGGTGATAGTCGACGACTGTCGGCAGATACAGTCGCTCCGTTTGGATTCGAACGGCGTCGTCGACGGGTGCGGAAAAGAGGTCCGGCGCGGCTGGCTCGGGGTCGACGGGGCCGGCCTCGACAACGTACTCGACATCTTCGATGGTGTCGACGACGCGAAGTCCGCGGTCGACCCGCTCGAACCGTATCACTGGCCGTCGAGTTCTACCCAGCCCGTCGTGCCGCGTCCCGGCAGGTGCCAGCGCTGTTCCGGGCCCCCGGTCGACGTCCGCAGCTCCAACCGGGCGTCGAACACGAACTGCAGGTCGGAGACGGCCTCGGAACCCGGCTCCCGGGGAAGGTGGTAATGTCCCATCCCCCTGGCGCGCCGGACTTCGCCGGTCAACTGATAGGCGAGCTTTCTGACCGCCTCGACGCCGTGCGTTTCGAGGACGGTTTCCAGTGAGTAGACCCCGACCCGGAGGACAGCAGCGGGCGGGGACCCCCCGTCCGGGCACCAGGACGTGATCTCCTCACTGACGGTGCGAACCAGGGCGTCCTCCGCCGGTTCACCCTGGTTCCCGTCGCCGACAGCCACGCTCCCGCGGAGGTCGCTGGCGCCGATGAACGAGACGTCCTCGTCATCTCTCGAGTACTGGCCCGGAAACCACTGGTCGGTCGAGACGTCGCTATCGGTCAGCGAGAGAATCCGGTAGCGGTCCTCGTCGGGGTGGCCGAGCATGCGTCTGGTGGCACGGCGGGAGACGGCTTCGGGAACGTCGCCGGTGACGAGCACCTGTGGGCCACGTTGTTTCAGTTCCCGAAACGCGTCCCGCACGGTCCGGCCGCGTCCACGAAGCTGACTGTCGGCACGACTCATACTGTATGGTTCCACACGCTTCCGTGAAAAACTTCGTGGTCATTTCGCGTGAAATAGAACCCGGTTCGGAACCGGTGTCCGTTTACCGACGCGGCTGTACTGACCGGGTATGGAGTGGGTCAGTCTCTTCTCGGGCGGAAAGGATTCCTCGTGGGCACTCTACCGGGCCCAGGAGGCGGGCCTGAACGTCGGTCGCCTCCTCACGGTCCATCCCCAGGGCGATTCGTACATGTACCATACGCCGGCGACCCACCTGGCGGAACTCGCTGCCGAAAGCCTCGACCTCCCGCTGCTGGAGGTCGAGCCGGCTGATTTCGGCGCCGGCGACGTCGCGGACTCGGGCGCGCAGGGGGACGCGGAGCTGGAACCGCTGGAGGCTGCCCTCGAGGACCTCGTCACCGACCCGGCGGTCGACCTCGCTGGCATCACCGCGGGCGCCGTCGAGAGCGAGTATCAGCGCTCCCGCATCGAAGGGCTCTGTCGCCGCCTGGGAATCGACCTGTTCGCGCCGCTCTGGCAGCGCGACCCGGGGACGCTGGCCGAGGAGATGCTCGACGCCGGCTTCGACATCCGTATCGTCCAGGTGGCCGCCGCCGGACTCGACGAATCGTGGCTCGGACGCCCCCTCGACACGAACGCGCTGGCGGAACTACGGGAGCTCAACGAACGGTATGGGGTCCACCTCCTCGGGGAAGGCGGGGAGTTCGAGACGTTCGTGACCGACGGTCCGCACATGAGCCAACGGATCGAACTGTCGTACGACACCGTCTGGGAAGGGGACCGGGGCCACATCATCGTCGAGGACGCGTGGCTGGGTGAGGGCTGAGGGCAGCGAGAACGGCCTCCGTGGCGACGCTGGCTACGTCCGGTCGTTGCCGATTTCCGAGTGGGCGCCGACGAGCGCGCCGGCGAGGTCCAGCCCCTCGACAGTGCTCGATTCGTCGACGATGGAGTCCCGGAGTTCGGCGTCGACGATTGTCGCGTCCTCGAAGACGACGGTTCGCTCGAGCGTGCTGTCCTCGACAGTCGCGCCCGACATCACGTGGACGTTCGCCCCGAGGTCAGCGTCCGTGACGGTTGCGTCGTCGGCGACGAGCGTCTCGCCGCCGAGTTTCCAGGAGATGGCTTCCAGATAGCTCTCCGGCGTGCCGATGTCGAACCACGCGCCGTCGAAGGTGAAGGCGTGAACCTGCGTCCGGGACTGGAGCCACTGGACGAACCAGCCCGGTTCGTCCGGGTTGTTCTCGCCGGCGAGATACGTCTCGAATTTCGGTAGCGTTTCTCTCGGGAACGCGTAACAGGCGATGGAGACCAGCGTGCTCTTGGGCTCGTCGGGTTTCTCCTGGAAATCCACGATGCGGTCGCCCTCGAGGTCGACGAGACCGTACGATTTCGCGCGCTCCTTCGACTCGACGTCGTAGGCAGCGATGCAGGGCGTCCCCGTTTTCTGGAAGAAGTCGCCGAACTCCGCCAGGTCGAAGGAGATGAGGTTGTCGCCGGCGACGACCAGCAGGTCGTCGTCGAGGCTCTCCCGGTCGATAAGCTGGGCCAGCGCGCCGACGACGCCGAATTTCTCGTCTTCCGCGACAGTCTCCTCGACGGAGACGACAGGCTTCTCGAACGCGCTGGCGTCGAGATACCTCTCGAACGCCTCGGCGAATCGCTCGTTCGTCGAGACGTACACCTCGTCGACGCGCTCGTCGGCCTCCAGGTCGGCGAACACGTCGTCGATGACGGTGCCCTCTCCGACCGGGAGAAACATCTTCGGGCGGTTGCGGGTGATGGGCCACAGCCGCGTCGCGTAGCCACCCGCGAGAACGACAGCCTTCATGGCCAGTCGGTGGCAGGCAACGGGTAAACGCTTTGCCCATTCCATTCGCCGGCGGGCTGACGGGAAAGCGGTTTGTCGGGCCCGCTCGAAGCGAGCACGATGGAGGACGCGACAACTCGTCAGCGCCTCGTCGACGCGCTACGTGCAGGGCCGGCGACGCCACGACAGCTCTCCGAACAGCTCGGGACACCCACGAGCACCGTGTACGAGCACGTCCAGCACGTCGCCCAGAGCCTGGAACACGAGTCAGAACAGTTCCTCGTTGCCCCACCGGAGTGCCGGGCGTGTGGCTTCGACGGGTTCGATGATTCGTTGAACTACCCATCGCGCTGTCCAGAGTGCAAGAGCGAGCGCATCGCCGAGCCGCGGTTCGTGATCGAGCAGCCGTAGCTGGCGTTCCCCCGCCGTCCACGCCGCTCCTCGCGGAGCCGGTCCCGTACAGGGGCCGCACGGACAGCAACGCTTTCCCGTTCAGACCCGGACAGCCCGATATGGTCCATCGGCTGGTCCTCGGCTGTGGCGCCGTCGGCTTCAACCTGGTCGAGGCGATGCCACGCGACGGGGACCTGACCGTCATCACTGCGGACGCCGCCCGGGCCGAGAGCCTCCGCGAAGCGGACATCGCTGCCAGCGAAGGCGACCCCACGACGCCGGTCGAGCACGTGCCGCCGGGTGCAAGTATCGACATCGTTCTCGTCGCCGGCCAGGCCGCCGAGCGCAATCTCCGCGCCGCGGACGCCGCGCGCGAGGCGTTCCCCGACGCGTTGCTCGTGGCCTACACCGGTATCGAGGCCGAACCGGACGCCACCGACGCGCTGGCGGCCCGGGCCGACCGCGTCATCGACCCCGTCGACGCGCTGGCCGAGCGGGTACTGGATTTCGCTGTCGGCGCCGAGAGCACCCGTGCCCGTCGGCTCCGGGCCGCACTCCGTGACGCCGCAGAACCGCTGGCGGTTCTCACTCACGACAACCCCGACCCGGACGCCATCGCAAGCGCGGTGGCGCTCTGCCAGGTCGCCGAGAGCACCGGTGTCGAGGCCCAGGCCTGCTACTACGGCGAAATCTCCCACCAGGAGAACCGTGCGCTGGTCAACCTGCTCGACCTGCCGATCGTTCGCCTCGAGGAGGGGGATATCGACCAATTCGGGGGCATCGCGCTCGTCGACCACTCCCGTGCCGGCGTCAACGACAGCCTTCCGGCCGACACCCCAGTCGACATCGTCATCGACCATCACCCGCCACGGGGACCTGTCGACGGGGAGTTCCTCGACCTCCGGAGCGACGTCGGCGCGACGAGCACGCTGCTGACCGAGTATCTCGACCAGTTCGACGTGCCCGTGGGCCGCCGGACGGCGTCGGCGCTGCTTTACGGTATCCAGATCGACACCAGAGAGTTCACCCGCGAGGTCGCCGAGGCGGATTTCGAGGCGGCCGCCTCGCTGATTCCGTCGGTGGACGTGGAGACGCTCTCCCGGGTGGAGTCGCCGAGCGTCTCCCGGGAGACGATGGCGGTACTCGCGAGCGCAATCGAGAACCGCACCGTCCGCGACGGCAGTCTGACGACGGGCGTGGGCGAAATCCACGACCGGGACGCCCTCGCACAGGCAGCCGAGCGCCTGCTGGATATGGAGGCCATTCACACGACACTGGTCTACGGGTTCATTGCCGAGACAATCTACGTCTCGGGACGGTCACGAGGCGGGGGGTTCGACCTCGGGGAGACGCTCCGGGCGGCGTTCGGTGCCATCGGCGACGCCGGCGGCCACGCCGACATGGCTGGTGCCCAGATTCCGCTGGGCCTCCTCGGTGACGTCGGCCCGGAGCGAAGCGACTCGCTGTCTGCGGTCGTTCGGGAGGTCATCGAGGAGCGGTTCTACGAGGCGTACAACGGCGCCACCCTTGCCCCCGAGAACACGATCGAGTATGACCACGCACCCGCTGGCACCGCCTCGCTGCCGTTCGCGACCGGTGATGGCGGCAACCAGCCTGCCCCAAAAGGTGCTGCCGAGAACGCGGCCCCCGGAGAGACCGGCGAGGACGCTGACGATACCGCCCCTGAAAAGGCCGAAGACGGCTGACCGCCTGTACGCTTTTGCGGCGGCGTCACATAGGCCGGGTAATGAGCACCAGAGCACGGGTCAAGGAGTACATGACGCGGGACGTCGCGACGGCTGATGCCGAGGAAACCGTCGGCGAAGTCGCTCGCCGCATCGCCGAGAGCGAAGGCCACAACGGGTTCCCCGTCACCGACGGTCGCAAGGTCGAGGGGTTCATCACGGCCCGCGACCTGCTGCTGGCCGACGAGACGACGCCGATTTTCACCGTCATGGTCGAGGACCTCGTCGTCGCACACCCCGAGATGGACGTCATCGACGCCGCCCGGGTCATTCTGCGGTCCGGCATCCAGAAGCTCCCGGTGGTGGACGACGCGGGCAATCTCGTGGGCATCATCTCCAACACCGACGTCGTCCGCAGCCAGATCGAGCGTGCTACGCCGGAGAAGGTGGGCGACCTGATGGAGACGTTACAGCAGATTCACGACGTCGACGTCCGACAGGAGCGCCGGCAGATTCGGCTGGAGCAGCTCGTCCCGACACAGGACCGGGTGTACGCCGACGAACTGGAGGGCCGAAGCTACGAACTGGAACACGGCCTGGCCGAACCGCTCGTTATCATCCAGAACGACACGGCCGAGGAGGCGGTGCTCCTGCTGACGGACGGCCACCACCGGGCGCTGGCAGCCGACCGCATGGGCGTCGAGGAGATGGACGCCTACGTCATCGTCGTCGAGGCCGACGAACCGGTGGAACTGGGGATGGAGCGCACCGCCGAAAAGGAGGGCCTGGAGTCCATCGACGACGTCGATGTCGTCGATTACGCCCGGCACCCCCTCATCGAGACGACGAAGCGGCTGCAGTGAGTTCGCCTGTCGAAACCGAGCGCCGTCGAAAAGCTATATTCGACCGGGCCCCGAGGTGAACCCGTATGGCGAACGGATTCGGGGCGGCATTCGGCGGACTCCTTCTGTTGGCGGTGGTTGCGGGTCTGGCTGGCCTGCTCGCCCTGTGCTCGGTCGGCGTGGTCAGGTCCAGACGGCGTGGCGGGAAGGTTCCAGGTCCGTACCGCTATGGTTCTGCTGTACTGTTGGTTGGCGTCGTTCTGGTTGCGGGCTTTGCGGTCGTGGCGTTGATAGATGAAGCCCCGGCCGTTGCCGCCGTGTTCGTCTCGACGGTGTTCGCGCCCCTGGTGGTTGTCGGCGGCTATCTCTCCCGAACCGCTGACGTCGCCGTCCTCGACGCCGTCGCAGCGACGGGGTTGGCGTGGGGCGCGCCGGCACTGGCCGGAGTCGCCGTCACGTTCGGTCTGCCTGCACTGGTTTCTGAGCTGTTCGGTCTGGCACCCGGTCAGTCCCGTCAGTTCGGGCTCCCGTGGCTGGGCACACTGCTCGGTGGCGTCGTCGTCGTGCTCGGCGCTCTTCGAATTGCCAGCTATCTCCGCAACGCGGTGCTCGGCGCGGCAGACGACCGGTGAGAGCTGTTCGGTTCGGGTACCCGCTCCCCGTTGTTTGTGTCGGTACGCGAGGTGTCTGTGTCGGTCGCGAGGTCTCTGTGTCGGCACGCGATGGTGTCTGTGTCGGTACGCGGTGATTTCTCACCGACGCGAACGGTTGCAGCCGCGAACACCTTCGTCAGAAGGAAAACCAGTCGGGCCGCGTCAGAAGAAGAGTCAGCCGGCCTGCGTCAGAAGAAAAACCAGCCGGCCCGCGTCAGAAGCCGATGATTCTGAAGCCCTGGGGCAGCACGAACCCGAGGACCAGGAACAGCACTCCCGCAAGGCTGGCGGTGATGAGTGCGTAGGGAATCTGAGTCCGGACGTGGACCATGTGGTCGCTGCCGGACGTCGAGGAGGCCAGCACCGTCGTGTCGGAGATGGGCGAGCAGTGGTCACCGAAGATGCCGCCGGAGAACACCGCGCCCAGCACCAGGATGAAGTTCGCCCCGGTGGCGAACGCGACGGGGATGGCGATGGGGAACATGATGCCGTAGGTCGCCCAGGAACTCCCGTCGGAGAAGGAGATGAACGAGGTGGCTGCGAACACGAGAACCGGAACGAGGCCGGCGGGGACGCCGCCGAACCAGTTCGTGACGAACGAGGCGATACCCAGCGTCGTCACCGCGTTCTGGATGGTTGAGGCGAACGCGAGGATGACCGCCGCGAGGAAGATGCCCTTCATCCCCGTCATCATCGCCGTCACGCCGTCGTCGTTCGAGGGGATGTCACCCTGGATTCGATACATCAGGAACGCGACGAGGAGGGCGGAGGTCGCTGCCAGCCCCAGTCGGACGCCACCGATGTTGAACCCGCTCCCGACGAACAGCCCCGTAGAGCCGCGCCAGAACATCGCCGCCAACCCGACGACGACCATCGTCAGGATGGGCACGGCGAAGTTGATCCAGGATGGGTCGGCCCCCTCGTACATCTCGTACTCCTCCATCTCCGTCGAGAGCATCGGCGAGTGCGACTCACCGATGACGCCGTCGCCCGAACGGGCCCGCGACTCTTCGCTCCCCATCTCCCGGATGTTCGGGACGACCTGCCAGGCGATGAGCGCCGCGATGATCAGGGATATCCACGAGTAAAAGCCCGTGAAGATGGTGTTGAAAAACAGCGGCCAGATCTCGCTGGTCACCGCCGCGCCACTGCTGTCGACGAACTGGCTGTACGCCGCGGGGAGGTTATCGTTGCCCGCGGCCTGTTCGAGGCCGCCGCCGATGAAGCCGACCATCGCGGCGCCCCACGTCGAGTAGAACGCAAGCCGGGCGGCGGGCGAGCCGGCGGAGTCGACGTAGTAGGCGAGTTTGGCCCGCGAGACGTCGAACTTGTCGGTGAGCGGGCGCATCATCGAGCCGACCACAAGACAGTTGAAGTAGTCGTCAATGTGGATGATGATACCCGCCAGGAACGCCGCCTTCTCGGCGTCCTCGGCGGACTCGGCCCGCCGGGTCAACGCCTCCAGGACGCCCTGAATCGCACCGGAACGGATCATCAGCCCGATGAGCGCGCCGATGGCGAAGATGGCCAGCAGGACGTTCTCGATGTACCACGCCGAGGAGAAAAGCGGTGCCGTCGCC
>CAYXXM010000078.1:0-8881 GCA_964469085.1 uncultured Haloferacaceae archaeon | reverse complement strand
TCCCCGGCAGTGTCGTGGGGCATCCGGACCGCGCTCATCTATCTCTACGCCGCAGCCTGCACCTACTGGGTCTGGATTGCCTACGACTGGTACCGCGCGTACTACCGCGTTGCCGACTGGACGCCCCGTGACGATGTCGTCGACCGACTCCGCGGGCACAAGTGGGGGATTTTCGGCTTCGTTGTCGTGTTCATGTTCGTCACGATGGCGATTTTCGCGCCGGCGCTCGGCCCGACCACCGTCGAGAAGAACCTCCAGAACCCGTACGGCCACACGATGCAGTACTGGGACGGCGAGGCCGTCGACGAGACGACCGTCGGCGCCGCCAACGTCGCCTCCCAGTCGGTGGGCTCCGAACGGTCGAACGTGGGGCCGATGGAGTACGACGATTTCGGCCGATTCCATCCGTTCGGCACGCTGCCGACGGGGAAGGACCTCTTTACGTTCATCGCCGCCGGCTCACGCATCTCGCTCATCATCGGGCTGCTCTCGGTCGGGCTGTCGGCGGGAATCGCGGTCACGCTCGCCCTGCTGTCGGCCTACTACAAGGGCGTCGTCGACCTCGGGCTGGTGTTGCTCTCTGACTCCGTGATGGGGATGCCCCAGCTCCTCCTGCTCATCATGCTGACGGTGGTGCTCGCAGGCACGTGGATCGGGAAGATCTACTCCGGGGCGTTCGTGCTGGCGCTCATCTTCGCCGGCACGGGCTGGCCATACCTCTGGCGCTCGTTACGTGGCCCCGCGTTGCAGGTCTCGGAACGCGAGTGGGTTGACGCCGCCAAGAGCTTCGGCCAGAGCCCGGGCAGCATCATGCGGAAACACATGCTGCCGTACATCACGGGCTACCTACTCATCTACGGCTCGATGACGCTGGGTGGGGCCATCATCGCCATCGCCGGGCTCTCCTTCCTCGGTCTCGGCGTTGACCCGCCGACCCCCGAATGGGGCCGGGCGGTCAACGACGGCCAGGACTACGTCGAGACGGCCTCCTGGCACATCTCGCTGGTGCCGGGGTTGCTCATCACCCTGGTCGTGACGGGGTTCAATGCGCTGGGCGACGGTATCCGCGACGCCATCGACCCCGAATCCGACAGCGCGACCGGCGAGGCCGGCGGCCGTGGAGGTGGTGCCTGATGGCGCTGCTCGAAGTCCGGGACCTCAACACCACGTTCCACACGGAGAAAGAGACCATCCGCGCCGTCGACGGCATCTCCTTCGAGATCGAGCGCGGCGAAACCCTGGGGCTGGTCGGCGAGTCCGGCTCGGGCAAATCCGTCACCGCCCGCTCGGTGCTGGGGCTGGTCGACGACCCCGGCGTCGTCGACGCCGACGCGATGGAGTTCCGCGGCGACGACCTCACCCGGGTCGGCTGGGACGAGCACCGCGGCGACCTCGCCATCGTGTTCCAGGACCCGATAAACTCGATGAATCCCGTCTACACGGTTGGCAACCAGATCGAGGAGGCGCTTCGCATCCACCAGGGCCTGCGCGGCCAGGCAGCCACCGACGAGGCCATCTCGCTGCTGGAGGACGTCGGCATTCCCGACGCCGCCCGCCGCGTCGAGGAGTACCCCCACCAGTTCTCGGGGGGAATGCGCCAGCGGGCGGTCATCGCCATCGCGCTGGCCTGTGACCCGGACCTGCTGGTCTGTGACGAGCCGACGACGGCGCTGGACGTGACCATCCAGGCCCAGATTCTCGAACTGCTCGACAAACTCCAGCGCGAGGAGGACCTCGCTGTGCTGTTTATCACCCACGACATGGGTGTGATCGAGGAGACGGCCGACCGGGTCAGCGTGATGTACGCCGGCGAACTCATCGAAACCGCCCCCGTCGGGGAACTGTTCGAGAACCCCCGCCACCCCTACACACGGGGGTTGCTTGCGAGCATCCCGGGCCGGACGGTCAAGGGCGACCAGCTCCCGACAATCGAGGGCGAGGTGCCGACACCGACGAGCGAGCCGTCCTCCTGTCGGTTCGCCCCCCGGTGTGAGTACGCGTTCCCGGAGTGTGAACGGGTCCACCCCGAGCGCATGTCAGTCGGCGAGCACCACGGCGCCGCCTGCCTGCTCTACGACGAGCGCTTCGACGAGGAGCCGCCGGCGGGGGGCATCGACGCCGTCGTCGGAGGTGAGAGCCGATGAGCGAGCCGTACCTGGAAGTGAAGAACCTGAAGAAGTACTACGACGCCGGCGGCATCCTCGGGGGTGACCCCGTGAAGGCCGTCGACGGCGTCAGCTTCGAAGTCCGCGAGGGCGAGACGCTCGGACTGGTCGGCGAGTCGGGTTGCGGGAAGACCACGCTCGGCCGAACCATCCTGAACCTGGAGACCGCGACGGCGGGGACGGTGGTCTCGGACGGCCGCGAGGTCAGCAGCATCTCCGGGGCGGAGCTTCGAGAGTGGCAGCGCGACGCCCAGATGGTGTTCCAGGACCCGGACTCCAGCCTGAACGACCGGATGACCGTCGGCGAGATCATCCGCGAGCCGCTTGACGCCCACGACTGGCGGACCAGCCACGAGCGCCGCGAGCGGGTGCACGACCTGCTGGAGAAGGTCGGCCTGCAGGAGGAGCATTACTTCCGCTACCCCCACCAGTTCTCGGGCGGCCAGAGCCAGCGCATCGGCATCGCCCGCGCGCTGGCGCTCGAACCGGAGTTCCTCGTCCTCGACGAACCGGTCTCTGCCCTCGACGTGAGCGTCCAGGCCCGGATCATCAATCTGCTCGAGGAGCTCCAGGAGGAACTCGGGTTGACCTACCTCTTCATCGCCCACGACCTGAGCGTCGTCCGGCATATCGCCGACCGGACGGCGGTGATGTATCTCGGCGAGGTGATGGAGTTGGGGAACACCGAACAGGTGTTCACCGACCCCGCGCATCCCTACACGGAGTCGCTGCTGTCGGCCATTCCGGGCTCCATCGCCGACACCGGCCAGCGCATCACCCTGCGCGGAACGCCGCCGAGTCCGCGGAACCCGCCCAGCGGCTGCCGGTTCTCGACGCGCTGTCCCGCCAAGATTCGGCCCGACGAGTACAGCCTCGCCGGCCACCAGTGGGAGGCCGTCGACGAACTCTACACCGTCTTCCGGGCGCGGGCCGAGGCCGAGTTGGACCTCCTCGCCGAACTGCGCAAGCGCCTCGGCATCGAGGAGTCCGAAACCGTCGACGAACTGCTCGAATCGCTCTTCGACGGCGCGACGGTGCGCGCGGATGGCACCGTCGACCTGCCGATGGAGGAGTCCGCCCAGGCAGTCGTTCGCGAGGCCGCCCGGTTGGCCCGCGACGGCGGGGACGAGGCCGCCGGCGCCCGCATCAAGGCAGAATTCGGGAGCGTCTGTAGCGAGGACCATCCCGACGCGCTCACAGTCGGGGACGAGCGCGAAAGTCGCTGCCTGCGCCACCAGGCGGAGTACGCCTCCCCCAGCGAGGTCATCGACGACCGCTATCGGAGCGGTGAGGACGGCCGGTCCCCGTCTCGGGCGGCCGGCGACGACTGAGGCAGTCCCGCTTCCTGGTCCCCAGAGGTCCCGGACCGCGTCGCTGCCGAGAGAAAGACTAACCTGTCGGCGCACCGTTTCCGCTTGCGTATGGGAACACCGCGTAGCCAGGTCCACAGCAGGCCCGGACAGTCACGCACGGGTGGGGTGGCGTGACGGTCACGCTCGAAGACGTCCGCGAGGCCCAACGCCGCATCGCCGAGGCCGATGGGATTCGCCGGACGCCGATAGAGCGCTCGGAGACGCTGGGCGACCGTATCGGGGCAGACGTGACGCTGAAACTGGAACATTTCCAGAAGACCGGCTCGTTCAAACCCCGCGGCGCGTACAACAAGGTCGCTCAGGTCCTCAAGCGCGACGAGGCGAACCGCGTCGTCGCCGCGAGCGCCGGCAACCACGCCCAGGGGGTCGCCTACGCGGCGACCGAGCGCGGTCTCGAATCGCTCATCGTCATGCCCGAGACCGCGCCGCAGGCCAAAATCGACGCCACGCGGGGCTACGGCGCCACGGTCGAACTCCACGGCGAGACGTTCGCCGAGGCGATGACCACCGCCCAGTCGAAGGCCGACGAGCCGGGGACCGCCTTCGTCCACGCGTACGACGACCCCGCGGTCATCGCCGGGCAGGGGACGCTCGGCCTGGAGCTGCTCGACCAGGTGCCGGAGCTTTCCACCGTCGTGGTCCCCATCGGCGGCGGTGGGCTCATCTCCGGCATCGCGACGGCGATGGCTGCGGCGGAGTCGTCGGTGCGCGTCGTCGGCGTCCAGGCCGAGGAGGCCGCGACGATTCCCCAGAGTCTCCAGAAGGGCCATCCTGTCGAGAACGAGACGCCCGACACCATCGCCGACGGCATCGCTACGGGCACCGTCTCCCAGCGCACCTACGAGATCATCGAGGAGCGCGTCGACGAGGTGGTCACCGTCTCGGAGACGGAAATCGCCGAGGCGACCCTCTGGCTCCTGGAGCGCACCAAACAGATGGTCGAAGGGGCGGCAGCCACCGCCGTCGCCGCGCTCCACGCCGATGACGTGGCGTACGACGGCACCGTCGTCCCCGTACTCTGTGGGGGCAATATCGATATCGCGACACTCCAGGACGTGCTGACCCGTGCGCTGGTCGACCGCCGCCAGTTCGTCACCCTCAGAGTGCGCATCGACGACCGGCCGGGCGTGCTGGGTGAACTCGCGGAACTCATCGGCAACCACGACACCAACATCCGGAACGTGCGTCACGACCGCTCCGAACAGGGCCTTCCAGTGGGCAAAGCCGACATCGTCATCCGCGCAACGACACCGAGCGAGACGGCCATCGAGCGGGTCATCGAGGACATCAGTGACGCGGGCTACGTCGTCAGGGAAGTGGTCCCGTCGTAGCGGACCCTGCCGGCAGGCGACAGTCGTTTCCTGAAGCTATAGGCGTTTCCTGACTCTCCCGAACGGTCAGTCCGTCCCGCACTTCCAAACAGCAACTATAAGTTTAGTCGTATCTAATCCAGAGCTATGCATTGCCTAATTAATGAGTGCCGCGTCGATGACCGATGGGACAGATAGACTACTCCAGCGCAGCAGAGCAGACCACCGCGTTGCAGGAGCGACTCGTCGAGCGCCTGGATACCGATTTACTGGTCGACCGTCGGTCGGTCCTCGGCGGTCTGGGTGCTGCGGGGAGTGCAGCGCTCGGGTTCGGTAGTTCGACGGCGGGCGCCAACGGCGGTCACGACGATACAGAGCACGGGAACTTCGGTGCTGTCGGCGAGTATCAGGACAGCACGTTCGACCCCCACGAGTTCCTGCGGTCGTTCAACACGGGCCGAGACGGACAGGAGAACGTTCCTCAGCGCGTGTACGAGGAAAACGGTCGGACAGTCCGGGAGTTCGAACTCACCGCCGTCGACACGACCGTCACCATCGCGCCGGGCGTCGAGTTCCCCGCATGGGCGTACAATGGCCAGGTGCCCGGGCCGACGCTCCGTGCCGTCGAGGGTGACCTCATCCGGGTCACGTTCACGAACCTCGGCCGGCACGCACACACGATCCACCCTCACCTTCGGAACCTGAACCCGAAGATGGACGGGATTCCGCAGAACGGCCCGGGTGTCCTCGACACCGGCGAGTCGTTCACCTACGAGTGGATCGCCCAGCCCGCCGGCACGCATTTCTACCACTGCCACTCGCTCCCGCTGAAGGAGCACATCCACCGCGGGCTCTACGGCACGATTATCGTCGACCCTGACCCCGAACGCGTCGAGGAGAACCCGCGCGACTACGTCAACTACCAGGGCCCGATGACCCGCGAACTCCGCGAGAAGCTCGTCGCGGAGGCCAGAAGCCGGAACCACGAGTATCCCGAGAACGACGAGGTACAGGAGCTCGTGATGGTGATGAACAGCTTCGACACCAACTTCGACGGCGGCAACGAGGTGTACGCCGTCAACACGCGGGCTTTCGCGTACGGCGTCGGGGAAACGGACGGTGACGGGAACTGGAAGGCCGGCGAAACCATTCGGCCCATCCAGGTCGACGGCCAGAAGCCTATCCGGGTCTACCTGGCGAACGCGACGGAGTTCGACCTCATCAACTCGTTCCATACCCACTCGCAGTTCTTCGACTACTTCGACCACGGCACGACGCTCACGCCGACCCGACAGACCGTCGACACGGTCATGCAGGCACAGGCACAGCGGGGGATTATCGAACTCGACTACTCCGACCACCAGCCGGGGCTGTACATGTTCCACGCCCACGTCTCGGAGTTCGCCGAACTCGGCTGGATGAGCTTCTTCGAGGTGGTCTAAATGACCAACAGCACCCAACCCCCAACGGACGACGTGCAGGCAGCGACCGAAACGGATCGACCCTTCGGCCTCCCACGGTGGGCAGCCGCGCTCCTTCCGGTGGTGCTGCTGGTCCTCGTCCTCGGCGTGTTCGCCCTCACGTCACCGCTCGCAGGTGTCCAGAGTGGCGCACCCATGCCGGACGTGACAATCACGCACGCGACGATGCCGACCGACGAGACCGTCGTGCTCCACGTGACCAACAACGGCCCCGAATCCGTGACCATCGCACAGGTCCTCGTCGACGAGGCGTACTGGAACTTCCAGGTGAAGGGCGCAGGTGGCGACCAGACGCTCGCGCCGATGCAGAGCGCCCGCGTGGTGCTCCCGTACAACTGGAACCCGGGGTGGGACCTCGAGACGGCGCTCGTTCTCTCAGACGGGACGACGATCGAACACACCATCGTCGCACCCACCCAGTCACCCGGCTTCAGTCTCGGTATCCTCGGGACGCTGGCGCTCATCGGCGTCTTCGTCGGCGTGATTCCGGTGCTGCTCGGTATGCTGTGGTTCCCCTACATCCGCTCGATGAGCGACCGTGGTCTGCACGCGGTTCTGCTGTTCGCGGTCGGGGTGCTCGGATTCCTCGCCGTCGACGCGGGGGCCGAGGCCTTCGAAATCGCCGACAACGTCCCTGGCGCATTCGAAGGAACGGCGCTCGTCGTTCTCGGCATGGTCGGGGCGCTGTTCCTCGTCCAGTCAGTGAGTGCGTGGCGAGACGGACGCGCCGACGCTGGCGACGCGCGAGCGAGTAGCGGACTCTGGATCGCCTATCTCGTCGCCCTGGGAATCGGTCTCCACAACCTCGCGGAGGGGCTCGCCATCGGCAGTGCATTCGCTCTCGGACGCGTCTCCCTTGGCACGTTCCTGGTCCTCGGGTTCATGCTCCACAACGTAACGGAGGGTCCGGCAGTCGTCGCGCCCGTCGCCAGAGAGGAGCGGCCCGCGGCATGGCACTTCGGCGCACTTGGGCTCCTCGCCGGTGCTCCGGTCATCCTCGGTGGCTGGATCGGGAGTCTCGCCTACTCCCCGACGGTCGGGGCGTTCTTCCTCGCGCTGGGCGTCGGCGCAATCCTCCAGGTCAACTGGGAGATTACACAGATGGTCGAGCGCGCTGGGGGCCGCGTCGCGAGTGCCACGAACCTGCTGGCGGCACTCCTCGGCTTCGCCATCATGTACGTGACAGACCTCTTCGTCGCCCTGTAATCTGGCAACCGTCCCGTTCCACCAATGACTCCGCACCACGACGACCGTCGAGCGTTTCTTGGAACGTGTGCCGCAGTCGCAACTGTCGGGGTGACCGGATGTCTCGGTACTGAGGAAAACTCGCAACGAGCTATCGAGTTGCTGGAGACTGATTTCTCTCCGGCCTCAACGAGCGTCGCTCCCGGTACGACCGTCCGGTGGAAAAACACGAGCGACATCGAACACACCGTGACCGCATACGAGACGAACATCCCGGAAGCCGCCAGCTATTTCACGAGTGGAGGGTTCGACGACGAACAGGCGGCCCGCAACAACGTAACAGCCGGCCTCGTCGCTCCAGGAGACAGCTTCCAACACCAGTTCGAAAACCGAGGCACGTACGAGTACTTCTGTATCCCCCACGAGAGTTCCGGAATGACCGGGACCGTACAGGTCGACTGAGTCCTCGGAGGCGAAACAGATGCGACACCATTCAGGCTATCGACCACCCAGGCAAGTCACCATCAGCTATCAATGGCACATTCCACACTGATCAACGGAGGTCCGCGGGTTCCGTCTACAGAGAAATCCGAAACTGCGCCACGAGGCTCTGCGTGGGCGTAACGTTTCAGAATTCCGTCGATTTCAGGTACAGCAACCCCGAAGGTTAGATATAGCGAAATAGAGTTTATACGAACTTTCTCCGCCACTACTGACACCAGTGAATTATCAAGTATCGAACGTGTAGATGTGCTCCAGATACGTTTCGCGCACCTGATCACCCCAGTTGTGGGTGTACGTGTCGATGATGTCGCTGGCCACGTCGCCGCGGAGATACTTCACGACGCCGCGGTCCCCGGTTCTGTCCCGAAGGTGTGTGGTGAAGAAGTGCCGGAAGTAATGGGGTGTGACGTTCTCTCCGGCACCTGCGCCCCGGGAGTGCCAGCCCATCTCCTCGGCGTAGCTGCGGACGTGATGGCGGACCGAGCGCGCAGTCAGGCGCTCACCCCAGCCGTCAGCCGTCGAGACGAATAGCGGCTCCGCCGCGGACCGGGTATCGGGCCGAATCGCCAGCCAGCGCCGGAGTTCTGTCCGGAGTTCGCCGTCCACAGGGACCACCGTCGCCCGCTTGCGCTTGTTCGACTCCGTTCGTTCCTCGCCGTTGTGTGTCTCCCCCCGTGTTGGTTCGTCGTCGACGTAGAGGCAGGCACCGCGGCCTGCCAACTGCGGCCGACCGTCGAGGTCGTACTCGAGGCCGACATCCGGGAGTCGAAGATCACGACAGTCGAGATTGCAGAGTTCGCCGACGCGGATGCCGGTTTTCAGCAGCGTCAGCACGACTGTGCGGTGTAACGGGTGGGAAATGG
>CAYXXM010000077.1:0-8923 GCA_964469085.1 uncultured Haloferacaceae archaeon | reverse complement strand
CTGCGGGCCGTTCCCGCCGCCACGGACCCTACCTTCCTCGCCCATCATCGAGAAGCCGCCCGCGCGCTCGTAGACGGAGATTCCCCCCTCGCCGATCTCCATCGGGAAGATGTCCGTGTTGATGTCCTGTTTTCGCATCTTTGCGACCCAGACGTACCGGTTGACGCCGTCCTGGGTCGGGGTCAAGATGAAGTAGATGTTGCCGTCGGTCAGGAAGTTCTCCAGTCCGATTTCGGTCTCCGGGAACACCGCGCCCTGTTCATTGATGAGCAGCGAGGTGAGCCCGTTCTTCTTGAGGATGTCCGAGAACTTCAGCAGATAGGTGCGGTTCTCCTTCTCGTCGTCGAAAAAGAGGCTGAACATCGTCAGCGAGTCGAGCACGAGTCGGTCGTAGGTCGTGCCGGCGAAATCCTGCAGCAGTCGGTCGATGGCGGTGTTGAAATCCTCCTCCCGCAGCATGGTCGATTTGTCGTACACCGTGATGTCACCGCTGTCGACCAGCTCGCCCCAGTCCTCGAAGCCAACGGATTCGGCGGCCAGCCGAATGTCCTTGGCGTTCTCTTCGAAGGAGATGTAGATGCCCTTCTCGTCGTGTTCAGTGACGCCCGTGTGGAGATACTGGATGCCGAAGATGCTCTTCCCGGTTCCGGGATTGCCGCTGACCAGAACCGTCGAGTTCTCGACGATGCCGCCGTTCAGAATGGAATCGAGCCCGTCAGCGCCCGTTTCCGTGACGTCGACCATGCTACTCCGTACGGGGTGGTGGGGAATTAAGCCCACCGGGTCGGCTGGAAAGTACTCGACGGTAAAGTTAAATAAGCGTGGGCGAACAACCCAAACAAGATGAGTGACGTTGGGCAGAACAACCGAAAACCGGGTGAGGGTGGGGCCAGTCCCTCGGAAACCAACGTCCTCATCGTCGAGGACGAAACGGACGTCGCGGGTCTCTATCAGGGAACCCTCGAAGCCGAGGGGTACAACGTCGACGTCGTCCACACCATCGGTGACGCATTCGACATCGTCGACGATAGCTACGACGTGGGGCTGCTCGACCGGCGCCTTCCGGACGGCTCCGGCTCCGAGTTCCTCGAGCGAATCCAGGACCGGGGCCACGACGTGCGGGTTGTGATGGTGACCGCAGTCGTTCCGGATTTCGACATCGTGGAGATGGGGTTCGACCTCTACCTTCTCAAACCAGTCTCGAAAGACGAGTTGAAAACCGCCGCCGAGACGCTCGCGCGCCGGAACCAGTACAACGAAACGCTCCAGCGGACCGCCTCGCTGGCCTCGAAACGCGCCGTTCTCGAGGCGGAGAAACCGGCCGCCGAACTCGAGGCCAGCGATACGTACCAGCAGTTGACCAGCAAACTCGCGGACCTCGAAACGGAGCTCAACGATATCACCCAGGAGTTAGAGACGAACGATTATCGGCGGATGTTCCGTGATATCGGCGGCGCCAGTCACAGCGCGTAGCCGCTTCTGAGACGGACGTATCGCTGTCGTTCCAGTGGCGCCACAATCTGTCCCCTCAGTCGGCCGACTCCGACGCATCCTCGCCGAGTTGCTCGCCGACGATGCGGTCGGCGTGAGCCAGGAACTCGTCGCGGCGCCCTGCCGGAATCGTCGCCCCGGCAGCCACGTCGTGGCCGCCGCCGCCACCGCCGACGGCCTCGGCAGCGTCACCCATCACGACCGAGAGGTCCAGCCCGTCACCGACGAGATGCCCGCTTCCGCGCGCTGAAACTTTCAGCTCCTCGGCGCTCTCCTCGGCGAAGGCGACGATGAGCTGGTCACGGCGGATGCCGCTCGTACCCAGCGCCATGCCGGCGATGATGCCGACGATGGTCTCCCGGATGCGATTGCCGGCGTCGAACCACTGGAGGTGCTCCGCCTGGGTGACTCCCTCCGTCTTCACCCACTCCAGCCCCTCCGAAAGGTTGCGGCGGTGGTTGCGCAGCAGCGTCCGCGCCTCATCGAGTGCCTCGTCGCGGTGGCCCAGACAGACCGCCAGCCCCACGTCGGCCCGCTCGTAGCGCGCCGTCGCGTTCAGCACCGTCGAAAACTCGCTCACGTCCCGGAGTTCGGTCCCGACCTCCTCCGCCGAGAGGGTGTAGGTCGTGCTCGTCACGCCGTTGACGCGGTCCGGGGGCACTCCCCGGTCGATGGCGTGGCGCATCAGCGCGCTGGCGACAGTCTGGCGCTCCTCGACGGAGAGGTCCACCCAGCGGCGCCAGTCGCCGTCGATTTTGAGGTCCACGTCCAGCCCCGAGAGGAAGCGAATCGACCCGCGCTCGTCGCCCGAGATGCCCGGAATCCGGAGCTCGCTGGCGTACTCGAGCAGCTTCGGGAGCGGCCGGGTCTGGCGGCCGTAGAGCGAGATATCCGTCACCTCCTCGATGACGCCGGCCTCGACGCCCTCGGCGACGATGGCCTGGTTCGCGCCGACGAGGCCGCCGCCGGTGTCCTGCATGTCGCCCACCGCGCCGACGACGGCGAGCGCCGCGAGGTCGCGGTTGTCTCCGTCGCCCTCCAGCGCGCGGGCGAGCACGTACGTCGTGCCGGCCCCAGAGAGTTCCGAGGCGCCGTCGATGCCGAACAGTAGCGGGTTCAGGTGGAGTGCCGTCTCCGGTGCCGGTTTCTCCGCCTCGGCGGTCGCCGGCTGGTGGTGGTCCGCGATGACCGGGTCGAACGCGCCGCGGTCCTCGTGGGGGACGATATCCGCGAGTTGCCCGCTCCCGAAGTCGGTGAAAAGCGCGACATCGTGCTCCGTTGCGGCAATCCGCTCGATGGCAGGGCCGTCGAGCTGTTTCTCGAACGTCGTCTCGAAGGGTATCCCTGCCCGGTCGAGCGCGCTCGCAGCAATCGCCCCGCTGGTGAGACCGTCGGCGTCGATGTGGGACGAAAGCAGCACGGAGTCGGCGTCGCGCAGGCGGTCGGCGCAGGCCGCCGCGCGCTCGGCCATCGCGGGGACGGGCTGACTCATCGGTTGTGAGAACCTGGGCGCGGCCTCCTGTTTAAACTCTCGTTCCGGGTGGTGGCCACCGGCTCCCCACAGGGACGGTCGGGCTCCCCTCCAGTGGAGCCAGCTATCAATCTGGTGAATCGGGCCACCCTTCCAGTGGTGCGGGCAATCCTCACAGACGGCCGGACTGCACTCACGATGGAGCGGACTACCCCCGCAATGGAGCGGGCCGGCGACGCGGTCCAGCCCAGTACGTATATCCCCACCCCGTCCCACCCCCGGGTATGGAGCGCTACCGAACGCTGTTGGTCGACGCCTTCACGACGACCCCGCTCGACGGGAACCCGGCTGGCGTCGTCCCCGACGCCGCGGGACTGAGTGAGGACCAGATGCAGGCGATCGCCCGCGAACTCTCGGTGTCGGAGACGGCGTTCATCCTCCCCGCCGAGGAGGCCGACCGGAAGGTCCGCTACTTCAGCCCCACCCAGGAGGTCGACCTCTGCGGGCACGCGACCATCGCCTCGCACGGGTTCCTGTTCGAGGACGGCATCATCGACGCCGGGACGCACACGCTGGAGACCGAGGTCGGCGTGCTCGACATCGACGTGACCGAGACGGGCGCGGTGTGGATGACCCAGGAGGCACCGCTGGTCCGGCAGGTGAATCTGGACTACGACCGGGCCGGCGAGGCGCTGGGCATCGACCCCGACGCGTTCCGCGACGTCGGCGCGGACCTGCCGGCAGCCTACGCATCGACCGGGCTGCCGTTCCTGATGCTTCCAGTGAACTTCCTCGAGCATCTCTCTGGGATGGACCCGGATATGGCGGCGGTCGAGGAGCTCGCGGACGCCCACGACACCGCCGGCGTCTACGTGTTCAGCTTCGACGCCGTCGGCCGAAGCAAGCCCGAGGGAACGACGCTCCACGCGCGAGCGTTCGCTCCGGGCCTCGGCGTCGACGAGGACCCCGTCACCGGGACTGCGTCGGGTGCCTGCGGCGCGTATCTTGACCGGTTCGCCGCGTTCGAAGGCGAGTTCCCGGAGCGGATGACGTTCGAACAGGGGCATTTCCTCGACCGCCCCGGGTACGTCGGCGTGCGCGTCGACGGGGACACGGTGCAGGTCGGCGGCGACGCCGTCGTTTCGATGGACGGCTCGCTGGTCGTTCCCGCCGGTGAGGATGACGAAATTATCGAGGCCTAAAACCAATATCCGTCGCGGCGCTCCCAGTCGACCGGGTCACCGAAGCTGCTCCCGCCCCCAGTGGACGGAGTCACACAAGCTGCTCCCGGTCGACCCAATCAGGGCAGTTCTTTCCACTCGCGCTCGCAGTCGGGGCATCTGCGGACGTTGTACACCTCGTCGGGCCGGGTCTGGGTCGAGAGCGTCTTCTCGCACGTCTCACAGTTGAGTCGGCCGTAGGTGTCCTTGTAGAGTTCGCCGTTGCGCAGGCCCTTCCGCGTGCTCTTCATACCCCCGGGTTGCGGGGCATGGGTAAAAAGGCCCCCGGCGTCTGACTGGCGATTCGGAACGCTTGAACCGGAGCGGGTCGAACCGGCGGTCGTGTCGCGAACCCGCCTGTTCGGCGCGCTCTGCGGCCACGCCTTCCTCGTCAACTTCGCCCGGGTCGTCATGGCGCCGCTGGTCGCCGTCTTCATCGCGACGTTCGGCGTCGGCGAGGGGACGGCCGGACTCGTCGTCTCGGCCGTCTGGGTGGGCAGCGCCCTGCCCCGGGTGCCGACGGGCTACCTGCTCACGAAGCTCTCTCGCCTGCAGGTCGTGCTCATGGCCGGCGCCATCCTCGCCGTCGGGGCGACGCTGACCGCCATCGCGGTAACCGTTCCGGCGCTCGTGCTCGGGGCGGGCGTGATGGGTCTGGCCTCCGGCCTCTACTTCGTCACTGGCAACCCGTTCGTGAGCGAACTGTTCCCCCGCCACGTGGGGCGGATGCTGGGCATCCACGGCACCGCAAACCAGGTTGCGGCCGTCCTCGCCGCCCCGGCCATCGGATTCGTGCTGGCCATCGGCGCCGACTGGCGGCCGCTGTTCGTCGCGCTCGGGGTGGGGGCGGGCGAGGAGTGGCGGGTGGTGTTCCTCGCGCTGGCCGCCGCCGCGCTGGCGCTGACGGTGGTGACGTATCTTCTCGCCAGTACCGCCCAGCTACCCGACGCCGGGAGCGAGGACCGCGACCTCGTCCGCGCGGCGCGGGCGGAGTGGCAGACCGTTCTGTTCGGCCTGGCCGTGATGGGCACCGTCGGCTTCGCGTGGCAGGGCGTGTTCAACTTCTACGTACTGTTCGCCGAGGCCCGCGGGCTCTCGCCAGCGATGGCGCGGACCGCGCTGACAGTCGTCTTCGCTGCCGGCATCCCGGCGTTCGCCATCAGCGGTCGGCTCGCGGACAGGCTCCCCCAGCCGGCGTATCTACTGGGCATTGCCGCAGCGTTCGTCCTCCTGCTGTTGGGCCTGACCGCGGTGGAGACGGTTCCGGGGTTGTTCGCCGTCTCGGCGGCCATCGGCTACGTCGTCCACAGCCTCTTTCCTGCGCTGGATACGTTCCTGCTCGGCGCGATGCCGGACCAGAACCGAGGGAGCGCCTACTCCGTCTACAGCGGCGCGATGATGCTCGCGCAGGCGCCGGGGTCGTGGGTCGTCGGCATGGCCGTCGAGACGGGTGTGCCGTACACCGTCGTCTTCCGCGGCTTCGCCGTCGCCGTCGGCCTGGTCGTCGTCGCGTTGCTCCTGGTCCACCGGAACGACAGGCTCCCGGGATAACCCCCTCCCCCCTTCCCCAGGGGCAGTGCGCCGTCGCGGAAGCTCGGCGACTCGGCAAGTGAGTCGCCACGTTCAAGCCGGCTGCCGGTGAGGATGTGGGCATGACGCGTTCCGTGTGGCTGAAAGCCGACGACACGGTCGGCGACTGGGAGCAACGGAAACGGCGCATCACCGCGGGCCTCGAGGCCGGCATCGACTGGGTGCTCGTCGACGAGGCGGATGTGGGTCGGGTGCGCGAACTCGGCAGTATGAACGTCGCCGCGTTCAAGGACGCCGGCGAGCGCGACGACGACATGATAGACGCCAGCCGGGACACCGAGCCTGACGTGTACGTGGTCGGGAAAAACGGCGAGGGTGACGGCACTGTCGACCTTCCATCGGACTTCTCGGGGTCGGCGGATCTCACGACGCTCCGCCGCTCCGACGACCGGGCGCAGGGTGAGTACGTCCGCATCTTCGACGAGGACTACGAGGAACTGGCCGAGGAGGCAGCCCGCGACGCCGAGTACACCATCGTTGTCGCTGAGGACTGGCAGATAATCCCGCTGGAGAACCTGATCGCCCGCGTCGGTGACGAGACCAGCCTCGTCGCGGGCGTCGACTCCGCAGAAGCCGCGGCGACGGCATTCGAGACGCTCGAGATTGGCGTCGACCACGTGCTGCTCGACACCGACGACCCGGACGTGATGAAACGCACCGCCGACGTTCGCGAGCGAAGCCTCCGCGAAACGCTGGAACTCGGATTCGCAGAGGTCACGGAGATCGAGGAAACCGGCACCGCAGACCGGGTCTGCATCGACACCGGGTCGCTGCTGGAGGACGACGAAGGGATGCTCGTCGGGTCGCTCAGCCGTGGCCTCTTCTACGTCCACGGGGAAACCGCCGACTCGCCGTACGTCGAGTCCCGGCCGTTCCGGGTGAACGCTGGCGCGGTCCACGCCTATGTGCGGACGCCCGGTGGCGAGACGAGCTATCTCGCCGAGCTTCAGTCAGGTGACCGGGTGCAGGTCGTCAACACCGCCGGCCACACCCGCGACGCGCTCGTGGGGCGGGTGAAGATCGAGCAGCGGCCGATGTTCCGCGTCGAGGCGGCGGTGCCGACGGAGGACGGGGAGCCGGACGTCATCGAGACGCTGCTCCAGAACGCCGAGACGGTGAAGCTCTCGACGAAGGACGGGCGGAAAGCCGTCACCGACCTCGAGGCCGGCGACGAGGTCCGCATCTACCACGAGGCGGGCGGGCGCCACTTCGGCGAGAAGGTCGAGGAGAGCATCGTCGAGAAGTGACGCTGCTTCGCGGTCGCTCCGCCGCCTGATTCCTGGCACCACCGTTCCGCCAGCGGCCATGCGAACCCCCACCCGCCTCGGCCCCTCACGCCGACCACCCCGACGTCAGACGGTCCGAAACGCCTAACAGCGCGCCGGGAAAAGCCCGCCCATGGTGGTTATCGCCAGTATCGCCGGCGATGTGGTCGACTTCCTCGTCTCGAACCCGGTGTTCACGCTCATCCTGGTCGGGATGCTGGGGTTCATCTTCTTCATGTTCCTGCTCGTGCGCCGGACGGTCCAGGGGCTCCGCGAGGGGTTCGATAGCGGCAAAGGGAGCTAACTCGGATGGTCGCGACTGCGACGCTCGCGACGGCAGTGGTCGCCGCCTTTGCCAGCCTGTTCATGGCCTGGGCCATCGGCGCCGGCTCCTCGGGCTCGACTCCCTTCGCGCCCGCCGTCGGGGCGAACGCCATCTCGGTGATGCGGGCGGGGTTCGTCGTCGGGATTCTCGGCTTCGCCGGCGCCGTCCTGCAGGGGGCGAACGTCACCCAGGCGGTCGGCTCGGAACTCATCGGTGGTGTCTCCATCACCGCGCTCGGTGCCACGGTGGGGCTGTTGACCGCCGCGATTCTGGTGGCGCTGGGCGTGTTCAGGGGCTACCCCATCGCGACGGCGTTCACCGTCACCGGCGCCGTCGTCGGTGTCGGTCTCGCGCTCGGCGGCACGCCCGCGTGGGCGAAGTACCGCCAGATTGCGACCCTCTGGGTGCTGGTCCCGTTCGTCGGTGGCGGCATCGCCTACGTCACCGCTCGCCTCCTGCGGGCCGAGGCCGTGCCGGAGACGATGGCCGTCCCCGCGCTTGCGGCACTCGTCGGCGCCATCGTCGCCAACATCCAGTTCGTCGTGCTGGGACCTGCCGAGGGAAGCGGCTCCATCGGCGGGGAACTTGGTGGCTGGCTCGCGGCGGTACTGTTCGGCGGCGCCGTCACACCGCGGGCCCTGCTCGCCATCCGTGGACTGGTGACGCTCCTGCTCGCGGCCGTCGTCGCCGCGGCACTCGCGGCCGACACGCGCCGCGACGAGGACGCCGCACAGCGGCGGTTCCTGCTGACGCTGGGCGGTCTCGTCGCCTTCTCAGCCGGCGGCTCGCAGGTCGGACTGGCCATCGGCCCACTGGTCCCGCTCCTGGAGACGTTCACATCGGTTCCGATCTTCGCGCTGCTGGTGGGCGGGGGCGTCGGGCTGCTCGCCGGCTCCTGGACGGGCGCGCCACGGATGATCAAGGCACTGGCACAGGACTACTCCAACCTCGGCCCGCGGCGCTCAATCGCCGCGCTCATCCCGAGTTTCGCCATCGCGCAGGTCGCCGTGGCGTTCGGCATCCCCGTCTCGTTCAACGAGATCATCGTCTCGGCCATCGTCGGGTCGGGGTACGCCGCCGGCGGCGCCGGCGTGAGCCGGAGGAAGATGCTGTTCACGGTGCTCGCGTGGGCCGGGTCGCTCGTGCTCTCGTTCGGCGTGAGCTACGGGGCGATGGTCGCGGTGCGGTCGGCGCTCTGAGCGGGCGAGCACAGCACCTTTGACCCTCGCCCGCCTCCGTGGCCGTATGAGCGGCGTCCCCCAGCAGCCCAACGAGAGCGAGCGGAGCTACCGCCTGGACCGCTGGGCCGGCCTGACCATCATCGGCGCAATCGTTCTCTCGCTGGTGCTCGTGACTCTCGGCGAACCGCTGTTCTGGGTGCCCTTCGCCGCCGGCATCGGCATCGGCCTGCCGGTGTTCGCCATCCTCGCCGACCGGGAACGGGACCGGACCGCCGAGGGGCAGGCCAGCACCGATAGCGACGACAAGGGTTCCTGAACTCGCTCCCGGCTCAGGGAACCTCGCCCTCCATCGACCCGCGGTACCAGCGCCCCGTCTCGGT
>CAYXXM010000076.1:0-9150 GCA_964469085.1 uncultured Haloferacaceae archaeon | reverse complement strand
GACAAGGACGCCTACGGCCGGTCGCTCTCCTCGGAGAAGCGGAGCCAGATGCACCGCCTGCGCAAGTGGCAGGAGCGCATCCGGACGAAGGACGCCGGCGAGCGCAACCTCCAGTTCGCGCTCTCGGAGGTCGACCGCATGGCCTCGGCGCTCGGCGTACCGCGGTCAGTTCGTGAGGTCGCCTCGGTCATCTACCGTCGAGCACTCAACGAGGACCTGATTCGGGGTCGCTCCATCGAGGGCGTCTCGACGGCCGCACTGTATGCGGCCTGCCGGCAGGAGGGGATCCCCCGGAGCCTCGACGAAGTCGCCGAGGTGTCGCGAGTTCCACAGAAGGAGATCGGCCGGACCTACCGCTACATCTCCCAGGAGCTCGGGCTCGAGTTGAAGCCGGTCGACCCCAAACAGTTCGTCCCGCGGTTCGCCTCGGAACTGGGACTGAGCGAGGAAGTCCAGTCGAAGGCGACCGAGATTATCGATGTCTCCGCCGAGCAGGGACTGCTGTCGGGGAAATCCCCGACGGGGTTCGCGGCCGCCGCCATCTACGCCTCGTCGCTGCTCTGTAACGAGAAAAAGACCCAGCGCGAAGTCGCCGACGTCGCGCAGGTGACCGAGGTCACCATCCGCAACCGGTATCAGGAGCAGATTGAGGCGATGGGGTTTAGATAGGCTGTTTTGGGCGGGGATTCGGCCGTTCTTCGAGTTCGGTAGGACGTGAGCCGCTGGTGCGGAGCCCGCACGGAGCCACGTGAACGCCCTCGCGCCTGGACCCGGGACCGTACTCACCAGAGTCACGCAGCCACGTACACGACGACCGTCCGGTCCGTCAGTGCGAGGTCGGTCCGGTAGCGGCGGTGGTCGCTCAGTCGGTCAGATAACTCAGTCGCGTGCCGTGGCGTCGTGACGACGACTGGTGGTGCCGCAGCCGGGACTCCCTCCGCCGTGGCGACGCTCGCCGTGGTCGCCCCAGCCTGCTCGAAGTACCACGCCAGCGGAAGTCGTGAGGCGAACGCATCGCGAGCAGTCTCTGGAACCGGCGGACGGGCAAGCACCGATTCGTCGGTGACCAGGAACCGCTCGCCGACGTAGAGCACGTCGAGGCCATCGGTGGCCGCTATGGCCGTCGTCGCGGCGTCCATCGCCGGTCCGAGACCCGCTCCGGGCTGGGCGTATCCAGGCAGGTCGTCGCCGGCCTCGGGCGGGCGGTACACCTCGTCGGCGACGACGGTTCCGGCGTGGACGCCCGTCGCGGTGAGCAGGAGGAGCGCCGTCGCGACGCGGACGGCGTCCCCGTCGGTCAGACTCGACCGGGCGTACCGCCAGAGCGTGGCGAGGCCGACCGCTGCGGGCAGTGCCATCGGGACGAGCGTGTGGACGGCGACCCACGGTTCGTTCACCTCCGCCGCCGCAGGAAACACGAGGAGGCCGAGCCCCGCCCAGTAGGCACAGAAACTGACCGCCGGGCGGGAGCGGCCGCCGTAGCGTTCGCGGAGAACCCCCCAGAGCGCCAGGGCGACGACGGGAAGCGCCGTCGTAAGCAGCGTGACGGCGTTGCCCTCGACGAACGGGAGCAGTGCGTGGTCGTTCAGGTGCGTCGGTGGCGCGTGCCGGCCGAGGACCAGGACCGCCAGAAACCGGTTCACGGCACCGACCGAGCCAGCGGACAGCGCGGACAGGAGCGTCGCCGGCCGGGACGGGGTGACGACGCCACGGGGGACGTAGAAAAACAGGACAACCCCGACCGTCAGGAACGTCGCCCGGAGAATCGGCCGGGTCCAGGCGGTCAGGTTCCGTCCGACGCGGCGGGCGCGAGAGAGAATGACCCCCGCTGGGTCGCCCCGAATCCGCCCCTCGTCGAAGACGAGGAATGCGGCGACCAGCCAGCAGGCAACCATCGCGACGGCGAACGCAGAGGTGGTGAGCGACAGACCAACGGCTGCGGCGCCGGCGTACAGTGCTCGCCGACTTCCGCGGGCACGGGCCCGGTGGAGAAACCCGAAGGCGACGAGACCCAACGCCGCCAGCGGGAGGTCACCGCGGAAGACTCGCGAGTAGTACAGCAGTGGGGGCGCGAAGCCGAGGATGGTGGCGAATGTGACCGTCTCTACGCCGTCGAGGCCAAGCGGGGAGCGGTTCACCGCCGTCCCCCCGGCGGGGTTCTGGGTTGGGTTCGTGTCCGCGACGGATTCGGGCCCTTCCGGCCCTCGCTCCGGCATGGGTTCGAGTGCGTCCGTCCGGAACTGCAGTGCCGAAAGCGGGAGAAGCCCGCCGACCAGGGCGACCAGGGCGCGCGCGATGGCGTCCCCGGCGCCGAACACCGAGAACAGCCACCGGCCGATGACGTAGAGGAACGGCCCGCCAGCGACCGGTCGGTACTCGTACCCCCCGACGGCCAGCGAGCGGAGCGTCCAGTAACCGACGCGGGCCTCGTCCCAGTGGAACGGGCGCGCGCCAAGGCCAGCGAGACGAGCGAGCAGGGCCAGCAGCGAGACCGCGAGCACGGTCAGCGTGACCCTGTCGGGACGGCCCATACCCCACCCTGCCGCGTCCTGTGGCAAGAAGGTTCGGAACCGCCTTGCCCACGAGACGAATTCAAGCCCATGAGCGTGCTCGAGACGCTGCCGGACCGGCCCCTGACCGACGGGGAACTGGCGACGTTCAATCGCTCCGACGCGCTGGAACTCGCTGTCGACGTGACGAGTCAGGAGGGTCAGCGCTCCGAGGCAATCGCCGGGCTGTTGCTCGCGACCGAGAGCTGAGTCAAAGGGCTGGTTCATCGTGACGAGGGCTGGCTCCTCGTCGAAAGCCGTCAGCTGGACAGCTCCGAGCGCTTCGGCGCCCTGCAGGACTGCGAAACGGCGATTCGGGAGGCGCTGGGCGACTGATGTGGGCCGAGAGCCCGGCGGGCGGGTGAGTGGGAGCCGAGACCCCGGCGAGCGGGTGAGTGGGGGACCGGCTACGCACGAGGGGGGTAGAGGGTAAATCGCCCGGCTCCCCAGAGCGGGAATGCGTGCCAGCGCGCGCTGGCCGCGACGGGCCGTCCGAAGGGGGTAGTTTCTAACCCTTTCCCGCGCAATGCCTCCACGAGATGTACGACGATATCCTCGTTCCGACCGACGGGAGCCCCGCCGCGGCCGCCGCAATCGACCACGCCGTCGACCTCGCACAGACGTACGGCGGCCGCGTTCACGCGCTCTACGTCGTCGACGCGAGCGCGTTCGCGTCCATCGACGCCGGATCAGAGATGGTCGTCGACGCACTCGAACAGGAGGGTGAACAGGCAGTCGAGGCAGTGGCCGAGCGCGCCGATGCCGCGGGCGTCGAGACAGAGACCCACGTCGTCTCCGGAACGGCCTACCGCGGAATCCTCGACTATATCGAGTCCGAGGGTATCGACCTGGTCGTGATGGGAACCCACGGCCGCCGCGGCATCGAGCGGTTTCTGCTCGGGAGCGTTACCGAACGTGTCGTTCGCAGCGCCGAGGTCCCGGTGCTGACGGTTCGCAGCGAGGAGTAGGTCGGGAACTGGCCATCATCGCCGGTTTGCGGCCTCACCGTCCCCACTGATTCAGGGGTAAACCCTTTTCTCACTACCGCCCAACGCTCGGGGTATGGCCGACTACACCGTCGAGTTCGTCGGGATCGGCGAAACTATCGACGTCTCGGGGAAACAGACCATCCTGCAGGCCTGTCTGGAGGAAGGCATCGCCCAGGAGTACTCCTGCCGGGTAGGGATGTGTCTGGCCTGCTCCGCGGAAATCATCGAGGGCGAGGTCGAACAGACCGTCGCCGAGCAGCGCGCGCTCACCCCGGAGGAGGCCGAAGAGTACGCGCTGACCTGCATGGCCCGCCCGCAGTCCGACCTCAAACTCGACCGTGGGTCGTATCCTCCGAGCATCGAGGACGTCGCGGTAAACACCGACGGCGCCGCGGCCGACGACGACGACTGAGAGCTACCGGGTGGGCGCCGGCCACTCGCGCACCGCCGTGCCCGGCTTGCGTGGGACCGTCACGGTCATCGTCGTTCCCTCCGTCGTCGTCGCGTCGATACTCCCGTCGTGGCTCGTCACTATCCAGTAGACCAGCCACAGGCCTAATCCGTCGCCGTGGGTGAGTGAGGACTCTTCGCCGTCGGTGAGCACTTTCGCCTCGATATCCGCCAGCCCCGGACCGTCGTCGGCGACCCGTACCTCGATAGCGTTCGGAACGGTCTCGATACTGACAGTGACTGTCGGGCATTCGCCGGCGTGTTTGGCGGCGTTCTCGACCAGTTCCTCGATGGCCCGCTCGAAGCCCGGGAGCACGGCCGCCTCGATATTCGTGCCGTCCGCCACAGCAATCGTCGCCTCGGGGTGTCTCGTGGCGACCCGCGTGACTACACGTTCGAGCAACGCGGTGATGTCGGTCCACTCAGTCACGTATTCGTCAGAAATGACGTGGTCGAGTTCGCGGGCTTTCTCACACAGTTCGACGAGGTCGTCGATGTTCCGCAGTGCGATACGACCGTAGGTATCGGTTTCCGCCTCCTCGGCCAACAGCTGCGTATACCCGCGGATGATGGACATGTCGTTTCGCACGTTGTGGCGGAGCACCCGATTGAGCACTCTGACGAGTTTGGTCTGTCGTGTGAGTTGGGTCTCGTGCTGTTCGCGTTCGAGTTCCTGTTCCAGCAGCCGCGTGAGGAGTTCGATGAACATCGTCTCCTCCGCGCCGAACGGCTGTTCTCGCGAGTCGTTGCCGACGAAACAGACAGTCCCGAAGGGCTCCTCATCGACGACGAGCGTCGTCCCGTGGTAGCAGCGGAGCCCGTGTTCCTCGAACGCCGGGTCGTCGGCCCAGCCCTGGTTGGGCGCGTCGTGTAGAGCTATCGGCGATTGCGCTTCGACGGTTCTGCGACAGTACGTCGACGCCAGGTCGAGTTGGAGACCCTCCGGGAACTGCCCGTCCTCGGAGTCTGTGCTGATAATGGCCTCCCAATGGTCGGTATTCAGGTCGATCTGTGTGAGATGACCGTTGTCGGCGTCGAGATATCGCCGACCGAGTTCGAGGGCGTCGTCGGCTTTCTCTTCGAATGGGGCGTCACGCCGGACCCGGTCGTAGAGTTCCTGCCGTACCTCCTGCGCGGACATCTCCCGAGCCGTCATCCGGTGAACCCACCTACTGAAGCCCCTCCGTTATCAGTACAAACGGTGCTGCTCCCGGTTGTATTTGGTCCGCCAAGAGACATTATCCCACCAAAAAATACCGGCCCCGTCGGAAATATGTTTGGATTAAATACATTTAGCAGCAACACACACCGATAATGGTGCCCTCACGGGGGACCCGTTAAGGTCGTCCCCCGGGCTCGGTGATGGTCGCTACTCCGCCGCGCAGTTGTTCGGCCCGAGTTCCAGCTCGAACGGCGTCTCGGCCACACGTTTGCCCAGGTTTACCGCCCGAATCTCTGCGTCGTTTGCGGGACGCTCCGGCAACGATTCCGTCACCCGGTCGATGAACACGGACTCGCTGAGGTCGAGTAGGTCGAGGCGCTCTCGAAGACCGCTCAGCGTCGCGACGTAGTATCCGTCCGCGCTGGGTTCTGTCGATTCGCCGACGTGGCCTGGCGCGAGGCGTGTCTCGTCGGGAAGGGACAGCAGCTTCGCAAGCGTCTCGTGGAGCGTCCCGGCTAACGATGCAACCTCGGTTTCGTCTCCCGCGGCAAGGTCCGGCCTGGCGACCGAACGCAGGAACAGCGTGTCGCCGCCGAACAGCAAGTCGCCGTGTTCGTCGTCAGCCAGCCGGAACCCCGTCATCTCGGGAGTGTGACCCGGCAGCGCGAGCGCCTCCAGCGTCGCCTCACCGAGTGCGAGTTGGTCGCCGGCCTCGACGAAGTCGGGCTCGTACCCTCCGTAGTCGAGGCCCCGCTCTGAGACGCCCGCGGGCAGGACTACCTCGGCGCCCGTCTCGTTAGCGACGGCGCGGACGCCGCTAACGTGGTCGGCGTGGACGTGCGTATCGACGGCGTAGCGGAGCGTCGCCCCTATCGCCGCGGCGTCCTCGGCGTAGCGGCCCGCGAACGCCCGCAACGGGTCGATGACCGCCGCATCGCGCTCGCCGTCCGTCGTCTCGCCGACCACCAGATACGCCAGGCAGCCGGATGAGGGGCGCCGGTACTGGAGTACTGTTCCGTCGGAAACGGGGAGTTGCACCGAGTCGTACTGGCGGGCCCACGCCTCCATCCCACCGGCGAGGTTGCGAGCGTCGACGCCGGTGGCTCGGAGCTGCTCGGCGACTTCCGCGCTGGCCTCACCGACGCCGCAGACGGCCACAATCGGTTCGGGGCCGTCCGGGACCAGCTCCTCGGTCGTTTCCTGGACACGGGCGGCGATGAACCGCTGATGGGCCGTTTGAACCGCCCCGACGTTGGGTCCACCAATGTGCCACTCGTCGAACTCCTCGCGGTTTCGCACGTCGAGCAGGGTGAACGATCCGCCTCGGCGGAGCCAGGTCGCCAGCTCGGCAGGGTCGACACTCGTCGGGGACTGCGCTTGCTCATCGCCGCCCGCAGACTCCGGGTCGGGCATGTCCGGTGGTACGACTGGCGGACCCAAAACACCGGCGCCGCCGGGAAGGTTTTCACGGCAGGGCGTGGATGAGTGGACATGGACGGGGCCGACTTCCGCGACGCCGTCGCCGGTGCGAAGCGAACCGAGCTCGACCGGCTCGGGTCGAACAAGCTTCTCGTGGCACTCACCGACGCCGACCTGACGGGAGCGAACGTGTTGCGGGCGGCTGCGGACTCGGAGAACGCGGCTCACAATACGTTCGCGGCGTGGGCCGAGGACGAGCAGGCCGACGCCGCACGCGAGGTGTTCGTCGACGCCGCCGAGCAGGAACAGGAGCATCGCGAGCGGGTACTGGACGCTCTCAACGAGCCGTACGACCCGGCAGATGGAGGACCTCTCCACCAGTACCTCCGCGGGCGTGAAGGCGCCGTCACACGGATTGCCGGCGGGTTGGTCGGTCGGGGGCTCGTCGCCGACCAGACGCACAAACAGGTCGTCTCCTTCTTCGTAAACGAGGCGAACACGGCGAACGCTGATCTGTTCCGGGAACTCCGGTCCGATACCGGAGCGAGTCTGGACCGCGGACTCCGGCTCCTCGAACGCCTCTGTACCGACGAGACGGACTGGACGGCGGCCCAGGACGTGGCCGAGTACACGGTGCAGGTCGCCTACGACGACTACGCTGACGCCCTGGGGGGAATGGGGGTCGACCCGAAGCCGGTTTGCTGAGCAGGTCGCCGTCCGCCTGTTCTTTTTGCCTGTGAACCAGCCCAAGGTTGAAATGCGTCCCAACGCAACCTATGCATTGAGGAATGGGACTTATTCGTTCCATCTCGGACGCCATCGGCGGTGACCTCGGGCAAGACGACGTGTTCACCTACCGGTGCATGTCGTGTGACTCGGAGTTCGACATGCCGAAGACACGGATGATCGGCGTGCGGTGCCCGAACTGTCACTCGATGGACGTTCGCGACGCGACCGACGACTGATCGGGGATAGCCCGGTCGTCGCCACTCAGTGCTTTTCAAAGACCTGCTCGGAGAGGTATCCAGCAGGCGGTGTCGGTTACATCGACAGCACAAAAAACGGGAATCGCGTCGTCAGTTGTTCGAGGAGTCCAGTCCGAGGGCCGCTGCGACGTCGAGCAGGCCGCTGCCGGACTCGTTCGACGCGAGGCCGATGTTCTCGGCCGTGCTCTTGAGCTGGCTGCGGGTTTCCGAGTTCGTGTACCCGTTTGCCATCAGCTGGCCAGCGGCGCCCGCAACGTGCGGGCAGGCCATCGACGTCCCGTTGAAGTAGTCGTAGCCGCCCGGAATCGTCGAGAGGACGCTGGTGGAATCGTTCCCGTCGCTCGCGCCGCCGGGTGCGGCAATCTCGACCTCCGGCCCCGTCGAGGAGTAGTCCGAGAGCGTGTCCGACGGCGTCGTCGCGCTGACGGCCATCACGGTGGAGTAGGCGGCAGGATAGCCGACACAGTCCGTACAGGGGCCGTCGTTGCCCGCGGCTGCAACCAGGAACACGCCTCTGTCGACCGCGTACTGGCAGGCGTCTTTGAGTGTCTGTGAACCCGAGCTGGCACCGAGGCTCATCGACCCAACGTCCCAGCCCTGGTCGGCGACGTACTGGACGCCGGCAGCGATGTCGGAGAACGAACCGGAGCCACATTTGTCGAGGACCTTGACGGCGTGGAGCGTCGCCTCCGTCGAGGCGCCGACGACGCCCTGGCTGTTGTTCACGGCGTCGGCGATACCAGCACAGTGCGAGCCGTGGTCGTTATCGTCGTCCCAGGACTTGTAGCAGGTGTTGTCGGCGGGTTTTCGGCCGTACCGGCAGCCACCTTTCGTATCACAGGTGACGTACGCTTTTCCTTTGCCGAGGTTCGCCGTCAGGTCCGGGTGGTCCGAGTCGATCCCGGTGTCGAGGATGGCGACGTCCGCCCCTGCGCCGGTCTCGCCATTGCTGTTGGCAACCTCGCTGTCCACACGGTCCTGGCCCCAGGGGAGTGTCTGGCCGAGCGCCTCCATCGTCCCGTTCTCTTCGACGTATCGGACGTTGGGGTTCTTCTCCAACGAGCCGACTGCCTTTCGGGATGTTCGCATGGTCAACGCGTCGAAGTTGAACTCACGAACGACGTCGCCAGCGGCGTCGAGCGCCGCGGCCCGCCCACGGTCGTTCTCGTAGCCGACGTTGACCTCGACGGTCGCGTCCTCCGCGGAGGCGACGCCGGCGAGGCCGGTCGCGGCGACCGCGCCGCTCGCTGCTTTGAGTACAGTACGCCGCTCCGCACCAGCGTCATGCTCTGACATGGCAAGCCGGAAATTACCACACTGTTTGTTAAATCTTTGGTTTCTACTACGGTACGAATACTGAAAGCATCATTCATAGAGTCGTTTCGGGTCGTTACTCGATTCTCGGGGAGTGATATCGGTCCTCCAGCACGTTCGGGAGAGGGGAGTTTCCCGTCCGCAGGAGTCAGACAGCCCTCGCCGGGATGAACACTCATTTGCCGCGGGTTCGCCTACGGGCACATATGCAGGTCGTGGGCTACGACGCGGGCGACGGCGGCCTCATCCTCGCAGGGGACGACGGGGTCGAGTACGTCGAC
>CAYXXM010000075.1:0-9176 GCA_964469085.1 uncultured Haloferacaceae archaeon | reverse complement strand
CCCGTTCGTGCAGGCGCTCAACGGCGACCCGAGTCAGCTCCCGGAGCCGCCGTCGACGCCATCCGCCGCCGACCTCGACGACGAGATATCGCCGGCGGAGACGTTCCAGGTCCTGGACGCCGACTCCAGCCAGCAGGAGGCCATCGAGGCGGCGAAACGCGGGATGAGTTTCGTCCTCCAGGGCCCGCCGGGCACCGGGAAGAGCCAGACGATCTCCAACATCGTCGCCGAGAAGATGGCCGCCGGCGAGACGGTGCTGTTCGTCAGCGAGAAGCAGGCGGCCCTCGACGTGGTGAAGACGCGGCTCGACGACGTCGGCCTCGGCCGGTTCTGCCTGGAGGCACACGGCGAGAAGGCGAACAAGAAATCGATTCTCGAGGACCTCGGCCGCGAACTCCAGTCCGAGCCGTTACAGCATCCCGACCAGCGGGACGAGGTCGTCGCGGAGCTCTCGGCGGTCCGGACGACGCTCAACGAGTACCAGCAGCGGTTGTTCTACACCCCGGAGGGCCAGGAGACGACGGCGTACGACGCGTTCGGCATCGTCGCGAACCGGGACGACTACCCGACCGTTACGCTCGGCATCGAGGACCCGGTGGAGCAGGAGAAAGCCACCATCGACGGCTGGTTCGGCGAGCTGGAAACGCTATCGTCGTACGAGTACGAATTCCGGCACAACGACGAGCACCCGTGGCGCCACACGACCCTCGATAGCTGGCGGCTTGACACGACGGAGATTGTCACGGACGGGCTCGAGACGGCCCAGTCGGCGGTCAGCTCGCTGCAGGCTGCCGGAACCGCCACAGCGGAGCTTCTCGACACGAGGCCGACGAACATTGCCGAGCTTCGAGCCGCGGAATCCATCTGCTCACAGCTGGTCTCCATCGCCGATATCGACCTCGAGGAGCAGCATTTCGCCCCGGCCTTCTACGATGCGGGCGGCAGGCTGGAACGCCTGGCCGAGCTGGTCCAGGAGTCCGAGACGCTCCGGGCGACGCTCTCCGAGCGGTACGACGAGACGATTTTCGGCGAGGACGGCGCGGAGTTACACGACGAACTCCGTGGCTACGGACTGGAGCGCTACGTCAGCCTCGCGTATCTCCGACTCAAACGACGCATCCTCGCCCACGCCTCGGATGACTACGCGCCGGGGCTGGCGGGGCTCCAGGAAGACGCGAGGGCGCTGAAACGGCTCCAGTTCATCGAGGGGGAGCTTGGGGAGTACGACGACCTCATCGAGCGACTGGGGAGCCTCTATCGGGGTGCCGAGACCGACTGGGAGGCGGTGCTCTCCGCTCGGGAAACTATCACCGCGCTTGCCGAGGCGGAGCTCGTCGACCTGGAGACCGTCCAGTCAGTCCTCCAGGGACCGACCGAGGAGATTCGCGACGCTCAGACCAGCGCCGAGAGCGCCCTCGAGGCGTGGGGGAGCGCGCGCGCCGACCTGAGCGAGTTCATCGACGTCGACGCGGAGCCGGTCTGGACGGAGAAACTGTCCGCCGAAAGTGCGCCACTGGATCAGGCGCCGCTGGCTGACCTCGAGAGCTGGCTCGAGCAGTTGCGCGACTCCACGGGCGAACTCCAGACGTGGATCCAGTATCGGCGCAAGCGGGCGGAGCTGTTCGACAGCGCACTCGGCCCGTTCCTCGAGGCGTTCATCGACGCGGGCTATCCGGTCGAAGCACTCGTCGAGACGTTCGAGCGGAACTTCTACCGCCTGTGGCTCCACCAGGTGTACGACCGAACCGACCTCGACTCGTTCAGCGCCACGGAGTTCGACGAACTCATCGACACGTTCCGGCAGCTCGACCGGCAGCAGCGCGAGTACGCGAAAGCCGAGATTCAGCACCGGGTCACCACCCGCCGCCCACAGACTGAACTGGAACACGCCAGTAGCGCCGAGCAGGTCACGCTGCGCCGGGAGATACAGAAGAGCCGCCGGCATATGCCGCTCCGGAAGCTGTTCGCCGAGGCGCCGTCGCTCATCACGGATCTCAAGCCCTGTTTCATGATGAGCCCGCTCTCCGTGGCGCAGTATCTCGAGGTCGACGCCATCGAGTTCGACACCGTCATCTTCGACGAGGCGTCCCAGATCATGCCCCAGGATGCGGTGAGCAGCCTCATCCGTGGCAACCAGGTCATCATCGCGGGGGACAGTAACCAGCTCCCGCCGACGAGCTTCTTCAACGCGGACGTGGCGACGGCCGAGGACGTGCGCCAGGACCTGGAGAGCATCCTCGACGAGGCGTCGACGGTGCTGCCGGAGAAGCGGCTCCTCTGGCACTACCGGAGCGAGACGAACGACCTCATCGAGTTCTCCAACGCGAAATACTACAACGGGGCGCTGCAGACGTTCCCGGACAACAGCCCCGAGGCGGACATGGGTGTGGAGTTCGACTACGTCGAGGACGGCCTCTACGAGCGGGGTGGCTCGCGGCGGAACGAGCCGGAAGCCCGTCGCGTCCTCGACCTGATCCAGGAGCACGTCGCCGAGCACCCCGACCGGAGTCTGGGTGTGGTCGCGTTCAGCGCGGCCCAGGCCCAGGCCATCCGTGACCGTGTCCACGACGCCCGCGACGAGAACCCGGACCTCGACGCGTTCGTCTCCGAAGACGACGCCCTCGAGGAGTTCTTCGTCAAGAGCCTCGAGAACGTCCAGGGGGACGAACGGGACTCGCTCATCTTCAGCATCGGCTACGGCCCCGACAGCGACGGCGACCTCACGATGAACTTCGGCCCCCTGAACGAGTCCGGCGGCGAACGGCGCCTCAACGTCGCCGTCACCCGGGCGAAAAAACACATCCAGGTCGTCTCCTCGACCCGCCCCGGGGACATCGACCTCCAGCGGACCGGGGCTCAGGGCGTCCGGGACTTCAAGCAGTATCTGGCGTACGCAGAGCGTGGCGGGCAGGCATCGGCCAGCACCGATGCAGCGCCCGAGTCCCACCAGTTCGACTCCGAGTTCGAGGAAGCCGTCTACACCGCGCTTGACTCCCGTGGGTTTGACGTCCGCACCCAGGTCGAGAGTTCGGGCTACAGCGTCGACCTCGCAATCGAGCATCCCGACGAGTCCGACGCGTTCGTCCTCGGCATCGAGTGCGACGGGGCGGCGTATCGGCACTCGAAAACGGCACGGGACAGGGACCGGACCAGACAGGCCGTCCTCGAGAGTCTGGGCTGGACGATTCACCGCATCTGGGCGCCAGACTGGACCTCGAACAGGGAGCGGGAACTCTCCAAGATCGAGTCGCAGGTGGACCAGGTTCTCGACGGCGACACGACGATTGCCCAAGACGGGAGCGAGGCCGAGCCGGTCGAGGTCGACCCGATTCCGCCAGAGGAGCGCCCGGGCATCGAGGGGCAGGTGGCAGACTGGGTAGCCCCGGAGGTCGCGCCGCTCCGGGACCGCTCGCTCGACGATGTGCCGACGGAGCTGATCACCGACAATCTCACCGAGTTCGTCGACGAGTACGGGCCGATCCAGGAGGAAGCGGCGTTCCGGGCGGTCGCGTCCAGGTGGGAGATTTCCCGCCTCGGCAAGCGCGCCGAGCGGAACATGAACATGGCCGAACTCAAAGCGGCCCGTGAGGGGACGCTGGTCGAACACGAGGGGTTCCTCTGGCCCGGTGACCGGCCGAACGCGATTCCGCTGCGACGGAACACCGACGACGCGCGCCGCTCAATCGAGGCGATTCCGCTGGCCGAACTCGCCTTTGCGGGCTATCTGATTCTGGAGGCAGGGACCAGCATGTCCCGAGACGACCTGATTCTGGAGATTGGCCGGCTGTTCGAGTACCAGCGCATTGGCTCGACAATCAAGCGACGGTGCGACGATGCCGTCTCGCTCCTGGTCGAGGAGGGCTGTGCAACGGTGGCTGAGGACGACCAGCAGATCGAGTACGTCGACGTCGACGCCGAATCCCGACTGCTTGAGCGAGTCTACGCGGAATGAATCGCCGGCCCGTTGTCGCGCCGGGCCGTCCGCTATGGCTCCGCATCCAACGCCGCCTCCACGCGTGGGAGCATCCGCTCTGTTCGCTTGACAGCGAACGGGCCAAGCTTCTCGGCCAGTCCGTCACTCTCCTCGATGGTCGCCTGCACCGAGTTGAGGCGCCGCCGTAGCGCCTGGAGTCGCTTGTCGGCCTGGTCGACGTTGCCGGATTGCACGTTCTTCCGGGCGCCGAGCGCGACCAGCAACGAGGCGTCGATGGATTTGAGCACGCCCGAGAACCCTCGCCCGACCGGTTTCCCTGCCGTCACGGTCTCGTCGTCATCGGCGGCGTCCGTCGCCGTCGCGGTGCCCGTTTTCGTGGGTGGCGTCCCAGTGCTTGTTTCAGTGGGGGCAGCGTCTGTGACCGTGTCGCTGCCGTCCGTGTCACCTGCACCCCTCCCGGTTCCCGTCACCGTGTCGGTTTCTGAGCCGCCGACCGACGACGCCGGGTCACCGCCGTCCTCCACGATGTCGCCCGCGTTCTCCCTGGCGGCCGCCGCGGTGTCGGTGACAACCTCGTCGGTCACATCCTGGCCCGTCGGGACGTCGTCGATACCCGCCGGTGTTCCGTCCTCGAAAACGGCTGCCTGCGCGCGCGTCTCGGCGAGGAACCGGACGAGGTAGTCCGTTAGCGCGGCCTTGCCTGTCTCGACGGCGTCGAGGGCGAGTTGCTCGTCGTCGGCATCCGGGTTGACTCGGAGCGAGCCTCGCTGGCCGTTTTCGTTGCGGACGTCGGCGGTGTAGGCGCCATCGCGATGGGCGTAGACGCCGAAGCTGCTGTCCGGCCCCGGTGGGCTGGCGTCGTAGACTGGGCCGGCGAAGTCGTCCTCCACCGCGAGTGCCGCTATCGCCGAGTCGTCCTCGGTTCGCCCCTCGACCTTCACTGCATCTTCGTTCGATGCCATCGGGACCGCCCCCTCGACGCCGACGCGGGTGTCGCCGTCGCCGTCGACCTGTACCGCCTGACTGTAGGGGGCCATTCCCGCGCCATTGACGGTGAAGCGGTGCTCGCCCGCAGGCGGGTTCCCGATGGCGATGACGCCGGAGAAGGAGGGGACTGCTTCGGGTTCGCTCTCCAGCAGCGCGACGGTTTCGACGGACGGGACGAGCAGCGAAACGCCGTTGGACCCCGGCGACTCGTCAGCGTTGGTCGCCTCTCTCACCGCGCCGAGAATGCGGCTGACACTGCCGCCCGCGGTAATCGGCTCGTAGCGGTTGGCGAGCGCGGCCCGGTGCTGCGGGTCGGAGATGTCTGTTGTGGGCTTCCTGAACCGTACCTGTTCCCACGGGATGCCGGGCGTGCTGAGGTGTTCTGCGAAGGCATCCTCGGCGAACTGGGGAACGCGGAAGCTGAAACTCAGCTCCGGCCCGGTGAAATCGGTGATGTCCCGAACGTCGTCGATGTCGACGAGTTCGTAGGTCACGTCACCCTCGGCGTCGGCCCGGGCGCCCGGGACGAACGCGTCGGCGCTTTCGCGCTCGGGGACGCGTTCCGGCGGGTTCGCGAGCGCGCCGTAGGATTCGACGGTCACGTCGTCGGCCAGCAGGTCAGCCGCGCGAACGTTCGGGAGTTGCTCCAGGTCGGGCAGGCGCTCGCCGTCCAGTTCCGGAATCGCGTACGGGAGGTTCACCCCCTCGTCGCGGGGGAGGCCGTATGCCATCGGGAGCGAGGACTGGCCGGAGACGATCTCCTCCGGGTTGTTGCTGATGTCGGCCGCCAGTTCCCCCAGGCTCGTCCGCTGGAACGTTTCTGGCTCAGCGTTGACACCCAGGGTGCTGGAGTGGGAGCCGACCTCGCTGATAACCGCGGCGGGCTCTGCCGGCGGGTCGAGATGCTCGTTGTTGGGAACGTTCCGTGAGTGGGCGGATGCGACGAACAGTACCGGCGTGCCCGTCGCCGCCGCGTCCGTCGTGGTTCCCGAATCGGCGGCCCGCCCGTCCGCCGACCGGTCGATGAATGCGTGGAGCACCTCCCAGTCGTGCCAGTGGAAGTTCGTCGAGAACTGGTCGAAGGCCGAGTAGAACCAGTACTGCACGCAGACCAGCGAGGTGTCCGGGTAGGACCGCGCCTGGTAGAACGCGGTGGGCCGTGGCGGGCCGTCGGCCTCGCGAGCGTCGGCAGTGTAGCCGTCGAGGGCGTCGAACCCGTCGACGACGGCCTCGCCGTCCTGCTCGCTCACGTACGGTCGCGGATCGGTCGGGTACCATTTCTCGCGTGCGCCGAAGTAGAGCGTCGGCGCGTGGGCTTCGGCGAGGCGGCGCGCTTCCTCGCCGCCGAGACGGACGGTCTCGGCTGCCGTCGTCGCGTCGTCCAGGAGGAACCGACCACCGGCGGCGGCGCCCGCACCGCCGGCGAGGAGGGCCACGAGTTCCCGACGGCTCATCTCCGGGAGGGTTTGGAGGTCCATCGTTGCGGGGGAGTTGACCGGTATTTCTCACCAACGACTATGTGTTTATCGGCTGGCTCCTGCAGACTCACGAGGGGCGGTAGCCGTTTCTGGAGGGGGGACCCCCGTAACTCAGTAGTGCCGTTGGGTTTGACAGGTGGCCGCCTCAGTGTGGGGCACGGAGGTTACAGTCGGTCCCACGACCACGGCTGTCTCCGTGGCTGTGACACGGAGGTCGTGGCAGGTCCCACGACCACGGCATAGGCTCCGTGGCTGTGACACGGAGGTCACAGCTGGTCGCGTGCCGTGGTCGGGTTCATGTGCCGTGGCGGGTTCGTTCGCCGTGGTTGGTTACACACAGCCACGGCGGAGTCTCCGTGGCCACGACACAGAGGTCGTGGCAGGTCGTGTGCCGTGGCTGAGTTTCGAAGCGGTGATACCCCCACCCCCCAACGGGTTACCCATGGACGCCGCGCTCGTGATCCTCGACGGCTGGGGGCTCGCGCCGCCGGACCAATCCGGTCGCGATGCCGTGGCCGCCGCGGCAACGCCGAACTTTGACGCGCTCCGCGGCGCCGGCGCATCCGGGACGCTGACCGCCCACGGCCGCCGTATCGGCCTCCCGGAGGGCCAGATGGGAAACAGCGAAGTCGGCCACGTCAACATGGGCGCCGGCCGGGTGGTCCGCCAGCCGTATACCCACATCAACGACGCCATCGCCGAGGGCTCGCTCGGAGCGCGCGAGGCGATTACCGACGCGCTGGACCACGCCGCCGCGAACGCCGGCCGCGTTCACTTCGTCGGGCTGGTGAGCGACGGCGGCGTCCACTCGGACCAGGCCCACCTCCACGCGCTGATCGAGCTTGCTGCCGAGCGGGGCGTCGAGGCTGTCACCCACGCCGTCACAGACGGACGAGATACGGCGCCGAAGAGTGCGGTGGCCTATCTCGAAACGCTTGAAACCGTGGTCGAACGGGCCGGTACCGGCGACATCGCCACGGTCACGGGCCGCTACTACGCCATGGACCGAGACCACAACTGGGAGCGGACGCGGGCGGCCTACGACGCCATCGTAAACCGTGACGCGCGATATGAAACCACCTCGGCGGTGGCTGCAGTCGAGGAGAGCTACACTCGCGGGGAGACCGACGAGTTCATCGAGCCGACGGTGGTGGCCGACGAACCCGCGGTGCAGGACGGCGACAGCGTGTTCGCCTTCAACTTCAGAGCAGACCGCACCCGCCAGCTCTGTCGGCTGCTCGCCGGCGTCGAGGCCGAGGAGTGGCCGTTCGTCCTCGAACAGCCGGAGATTCAGCTGGCGACGATGACCCGCTACGAGGAGACGTATCCGTTCCCCGTTGCCTTCGCGCCGGCAGCGCCCAACCTGACGCTGGGCGAACGACTCGCCGCCGCGGGAACGACGCAGCTCCGGGTCGCCGAAAGCGAGAAAGCCCCGCACGTGACGTATTTCTTCAACGGCGGACGCGAGGAGCCGTTCCCGGGCGAGGACCGACGCATCGTCGCGTCGCCGGACGTTCCGACCTACGACCTCCAGCCCGCAATGTCGGCGCCGGAGGTGACCGACGCGGCCATCGCCGCCGCCGCCGACGCCGAACGCGACCCGGACGTGCTGGTGGTGAACTACGCCAACCCGGATATGGTGGGCCACACTGGCGACTTCGATGCCGCCGTTGACGCCATCGCGGCCGTCGATGCGGAGTTGGGTCGCCTCGCCGACGCGGTCACGGCTTCCGGGGGCCATCTGCTCGTGACCGCTGACCACGGCAACGCGGACGACATGGGAACGCCGGAATCGCCCCACACCGCCCACACGTTCAACCCAGTGCCGCTGATCTACCGGTCACCGGATGGGGATGCTGCGGGACTGAGCGTCCGCGAGGGTGGGTCCCTTCCTGATGTGGCGCCGACGCTGCTCTCGCTGCTCGGGATGAGTCAGCCTGCCGAGATGACGGGCGAGTCGCTGCTGGAGTAGGTTACCACGCCCGAGTCAGACTGGGGAATCGGTCTTTGCGTGTCGATACGCGGGTCCGGCCACCAGTAGCAGGCCGACAAGCGCCGCGGCGACAACGAGTCGGGCGCTCACGACCGCACCAAGCCCCTCCGCGAGCACGGCCCCGATTGACTCGCCGGCGACGACGCCCGCGAAGGCCCACGGAAGTTCGCCGATAGCGGTGCCGAGCGCGAACGCCCGTAGCGGGACGCCCGAGAGCCCCGCGCCGAACGACACCACGTCCGAGGGAGCGGGCAGCAGGCGGCTGACGACGACGCTCCGCAGGCTGCCGGTCACGTCGACAGCCCGTTGCCCCGCGGCTGCGAACCGTCCACCAGTCGCCGAGCGACGGCCAATTAGGAACAGCGGCACGCTGGTGAGAACGATGAGCGCGAGCGCGACGGGGAGCCCCTGTACTCCCCAGCCATAGCCCACGACCACAGCGAGCAGGGTCGTGGGCCACGCCAAAAACGGGCGGGCGACGGCGAGGAGCAGTAGCGCGGCGACGAACCTCATCGGGTCGGCAGTCAGCCACTCCACCCGGTCGAGAAGCCACTGGGGCGACGTGAGCAGCGCGCTCGCGGCGATGACCACCAGGAGCGCGCCGCCCGCAGCCAGCCGGTGGGCTCGTCGCATTGGTGCACCCGACTCGGGCGTCACCGATGGGGTTTGTGGTCTCGGGATTGCGGCGGGCTGTCGACGGCGAGGCCGTATCCGAACGACTGCGAGTTCTGTCAGCGGGGGGGGGGGGGGAAACCCCCCCGGGGGTGGGGGGCGGGGGGCCCCC
>CAYXXM010000074.1:0-9361 GCA_964469085.1 uncultured Haloferacaceae archaeon | reverse complement strand
CTGCCCGCGAAGTACGGACAGACTCCCTGTTCGGCGGAGATATGGTCACGGAGAATCCACGCGCTCCCCGTTGCGAGCATCGACTCGGGGTCGTCATTGTCGAAGCTCCCCGGCGGAATGGGGTAGTGGATGATGCGCTTCCCGCACTCGGCACAGCTCAGGTGGAAGTGGCTGTTCTCGTACCACGCTTCACCGTCGGTCTCACAGTCGTCGCAGAACTCACCGTCGACCGTCGCTGGCTCCACGTTGGGCTCGTCGGTGTACGCCCCGGAGATAATCGCCTGATAGACACGCATCCCCGGTGGCCGGAGTTGATAGCCTCCCGAGTCTTTCGCGACGAAGCGGTCGACCATCTGCGTGAGGTGATAGTTGAACCGACCGTTGTCCTCGACGCCGACGCGCTGCTGCAGGTCCGAAAAGGAGATGGGCATCTCCTCGTCGGCCGCCATCGCCTCCCCCAGCGTGCGGAGGATGTCGAGCCTGAGTTGATTGGAAAGCAGGTCGAACGCCTCGATGGATTCGCCGACGCCATCGGTCATTCGTCGGATGGCCTCACCGGAGCGGTTTATCTCTTCTGTCGCACTGGAGGGCCCATTCGGAGGTGAACTGTCACCGTGGTCGGTCCCCGCAGCCGCCTCGCCGGCAAAGGATTTTCTCGGTGCCGGAAAGTGAAACGCAGTTCACCGAGAGCTTTTGACGGTGGGGGAAAACTACCCCGTACGTGCGAGGAGAGCACCTGCCTCTGACAGCAACCCTCCCGCTCTCCCGCACGGGCGGAGGTTCTCGCTGACCTTCCCGCGGGGGCCTCGGTCCTTCGGTGAGCAATGTTTTACTCCCAGCCAGCGGTAGCTCCGGGCATGACCGACGAGCTAACCGGACTCGAAGCCGAGTTGCGGAGCAACGCCATCAGCGTCGAGGCGGTCGACGTCGGCGACTGCATCGATCTGACCTACACGACAGCCTTCCCTGGCGAGTCGGTGAACCACGGGGAGATCGGCCGCGCGCTCAGCACCGTGATCGACCTGTTCGACGACGACCTCGAACCGCGGCGGGTCGAGGGCACCGTGCTCCGGAGCGACGCGGACGTCCAGGCCGAATGGTACGCCGAGGCAGAGTGGTTCGAGGAACTCGCCGACTACCGCATCAGCGAGACGGATTTCTCCGCGAAGGTGCTCGACACGCTGGAGGAACCGTGAGCCACGCCCAGCGGGAGAGGCCGAGCACGCACGCGTTTTCGACCCGCGACCTGCGGTTCGGTCCCGACAACGGCTGCCAGGGCCGGCTCTATCTTCCGGACAGCCCGACGACGCCGCCGGTCGTCGTGCTCGCACCCGGCGCTGGATTGACCAGGCACCGAACGCTCGAGTCAACGGGCCAGGGACTCGCGGAGCGCGGTTACGCCGCGCTGGCGTTCGACCACCGCGGATTCGGGGCGAGCGGCGACGATTCGGTGATTTCGCCGGCCCGCCAGCGTGCGGACCTCGAGGCCGCGCTCGACACAGCGCGTGCGGCCCCGGAGGTCGACGGCGACCGACTGGCCATCTGGGGGATGGACCTCTCGGCCGGGACAGCCCTCGCCGTCGCCGCCGACTCGGCCGCCGTCGACGCCGTCATCGCCCGCTTCCCGGTTATGAGCGGACCGACGCTGCTGCCCAATTGGGTCCGCCCGCGGCTCCGCGGGCTGGCCACCGGACTGCTGGATTACCCGCTCTCCGCATTCGGCCGGCTTCGGGGACAGCCAGCCAGGGACCGCGGCCGGCGCGTCCCGCTGATCGGTGACGCTGACGCCGTCGCGGCAGTCGCCGCAGCGGGGGCTGCCCGGAACGCGAGGGAGGTAATCGGTCGTGACCCCGGAACGACGCCCGCCCGCTCACTCGTGAAGCTACAGCGCCACGACGTCGGTGACCGGTTGGCGGCTGTCGACAGTCCGGTGCTGTTCCTCGCCGGCGAACGCGACGAGGTTGCGCCGCCAGACACGGTTGCAGCACGGAGCGAATCCGTCCCGGATGCCACGCTCGTTCGAGTGCAGACGGGCCATTTTGACGCGCTCGCTGGGGCGCCCCTCGACCGGACCCTCGCTCACGAACTCGCCTTTCTCGATGTCGAACTCGACTGACGGTCAGTATCGGTGGGCGGAATTTGGCCCCTTTGGTGGGACACAAAGCACTTGTAGCCAACACATTCAGTGTCCAATATGGACAGGGAACGAACGCTCGCCGTCGGCGCGGTCCTGGTCGTCGGCGTCGCCCTCCTCGGTGCCGCGGTGGCGCCCGGTGTGCTCGCCGACCCGAGCGACCAGGGCCCGGTCCGGCCCGGGAACGTCGACGTTGTCGACGCCGCCGTGTCGACCGGTGAGATTACTGGACAGCACGCGGAACTGACCCTTCACACGACGCTCCGGCACCGGGGGAACCCGGCCGAGAACGTCTCGGTGCGGTTCCGGGCGGTGGACACGGACTCCGGCCTGCTGGAGGCCGAGAAGCGCGTGCAGGTCGGAGAGATGAGCGGCGGTGGGGAGCAATCGGTCCCCGCGACGCTGACCGTCGAGCGCGAAGGCGGCTACCAGCTCGAAGTGGTCGTCTACCGCAACGATACCCGCATCGATAGCTTCTCCCGCACCGTCGGCGGTGTGTCGGCGCTGACCCCGGGCTATGCGGAGTCGAACGTCTCGTTCACCGACGACGCGGTGCTCGACCCGGTTGCGGTTTCGGTCGTCGAAACCACGGAGGACCGCACGACGCTGGAACTGGGCGGCTGGCTCACGGCTGAGGGGCCGACCCGGGGGAGCGACCTCACGGTGACGTTCGTCGTCCGGCAGGCCGAGTCGAACGTCGTCGCCGCTCGCACGACCGTCGACGCAGGCGACATCCGCGAGGGCCGTAGCAAGATAGTCACGACTGACGTGACGGTGCCCAGCGAGTACAACTACTACATCGACGCCGTGCTGACGCGGGACGGCGTCATCATCGACACCGCCACCGGGGTGGTGAACCTCGACCCGACCGAGACCATCGACGCGAACCGGACCACGCGTGACGTGGAGTTCGACGCCGGCGAGTTCGCCGACTCGGACGGGAACGAACGAGCGACGGAGCAGCCGGCGATGACCGAGGAGGAGCTGTCGACCGAGACGCCCGGATTTGGCCCGGTCGTCGCGGTCGTCGCCCTGCTCGGAATCGCGCTCCTGGCGAGGTGGCGACGATGACCGATGACCATCCTGGCGGGGTGGCGACGATGACCGATGACGACCCGCAGCCGGACCGAGACGCAACCCACAGCCCACCACAGCACTCAATGACCGACGACAACACCGATAGACCCGAACAGGTGACGAACGGCGGAGCCGGGAAGTTGCTGACAGACGGCGGTGACTCGGGGGCGAACGAGGCAGAATCGAGCGACGGACCCCGGGCGCCGGCAGATAGCGATGAAGGCGGGCCTCGGGCCGACAGCGAGGAACCTGCTGACGACGGTGACGGGATGAGCGAACTGCGCAGGCGGCTGAACTACGCGCTGCTCGCGGGGCTCTCGCTGCTGGCGCTGGTTGCGGCGCTCCAGTTCTACCTCAACGCCTCCTCGACGATTAACCAGTGGGTCACCCGGGAGTACCGGTCGATATTCCAGGCGACGTTCAACCTCGTGGTGCTGCTGGTGACTGCGGCTGGAATCAGTCGCCAGGTACGGCGACTGACCGGCTGACTCGCCTACTGGACGACGGTCCAGGCGAGGACCACCGCCAGTCCGCCGAGCAGCGTCGAGCCGACGGCGTGGAGTCTGAGCCGGTCGAGGAGCGCGTGCGCGTCGTCGTCCACGGCGAGGGAGTCGTGGATTTCGCTGCCAAGCTCACACCGGGGAAGAAAGTCCATCGCGACGTGGAGAAAGACGCCGGTGGCGAATCCGAACACCAGGCCACGGAGCGCTGGCGACGCCGGGAGGGCAATGACGCTGCTGAGTACGGCGGCGACGCAGACGCCCGCCGCGGGCACCAGAATCGGCAGCCAGGAGCGGCCTTGACGGGACAGGCGGTCCGCGGCGGCGTACCCCGCCGGCCCCTTGTGGGAGACGATGGCGATGCCCAGCAGCGGCCCGAGGGCCGGCAAATTCCCGTACACGATGCCGATAATCGCGCCGGCCGCGACTGCGTGGGCGGTTAACTGGAGGACGGTGCTGTCGACGGCGACGTCGACGTGGGTCACCCGATGGCCGATGGCGTGGGCCGAGAACCCCCCGAGGATGCCGACGGCGACGCCGATGCCGCCGAACGCCGGGTGGTGGCCGATGGCGTCTGGGAGGAGAAACATCGCTGCGCTGGTGATCATGGCTCCACTGGCCAGGCCGGAGCCCCAGACCAGCGCGGCCGGTTCGCTGGTCCCGCCTCGTGCACCCCACGCCGCCGCGCCCGCCATCGACCCGAATGCGACCCAGCCAATGCCGAGCAGTTTCCAGGCGTCGACGACGATGGCCAGCACTGAGGCCCCAAGTAGGAGGGCGACGCCGCTGAACCCGTATAGCCGGGCGCGACGACCCGTCCCTTCTGGCTGGGGGCTGGCACTCGCTCTGTCAGGGCCGTCTGGTGGGTCGCCGTGGCTGTCCATCTGATTGTGAATACTGCTGGCTAAGTTAATAAACCCTCGCAGTTCCGGTGGCCCGGATGGGAACCGGCTCACGGAAATTTTGCAGAAAACCGCTAATTCCGGCTATCAGCACGGTACGGCCGGTCGGAACCCAATTATCAATATTTGCATCTCCCACAAAACCCTTTTACACCTGAATGGCATCAGCGTTGATAGTGATCCGACGTACACCTTCGAAACTGCCCGATGGGATGGGTGACCTCCTGCTTGTCGCCTCCCTGGTCAGCATCGGGCCCGCGTGGGTCGGCGGTGTCGAGTTGCTCTCGGCGTTCGGCATCGAGAGCACCGTCGCCGCGTTCCTCAGCGGGGCCTACGTCTCGGGCCGCGGCGTGCTCTCTGCGGGGCTGCTCGTTCGCCACGCCCGACACGGGAGCCTCGACCTTGGCGCGTCGTGGCTCACGAGTGACCTCGAGTCCGTCACCCTCGACAGCCCGCTAACCAAGACGTATCCGCGGCCCACAGCCGGGGAGCTCTCACTGGCCCGCACGCCGCCGGTCGCCTGAGGCCGGCCGCGGCACCAATTTTCAGCGGCGGTTCTCCGGCCTCGTTCCGAACGCTTTACTCACTCCCGCCGCCGAGTGTCGCTATGACCGCGGCTATCGACGCTGAATCACTTCGCAAGCGCTACGGTGATACCGTTGCCGTCGACGATATCTCGCTATCCGTCGAGGAAGGCGAGGTATTCGGTCTCATCGGCCCGAACGGTGCTGGGAAGACGACGCTCATCCGGTGTCTGACCGGGACGACCGACTACGCCGGCGAGGCGTCGGTGTTCGGCGACGCCCCCGAGACCGTCGACCGGTCACGAATCGGCCTGCTGCCGCAGGCGTTCTCGCCGCCGGAGCGGCTCACGGCCCGTGAGCTACTGGCGTACTACGCCGGCCTCTACGAGGAGTCCCGGGACCCAGAGGCCGTGCTGGAGGACGTCGGACTCGACTCCGACGCCGACACGTGGTACGAGGAGCTCTCTGGCGGCCAGCAGCGGCGGGCCTGCGTCGGCATCGCACTGGTCAACGACCCCGACGTCCTCTTTCTCGACGAACCGACAACGGGCATCGACCCAAACGGCCGGCGTGGGCTCTGGCGAGTCATTGAGGAGCTATCGGCCACCGGGACGACCGTGGTCCTCACCAGTCACTCGATGGAGGAGGTGGAGCGGCTCTCGGACCGCGTCGGCCTCATCGCCGATGGCGAGCTGGTCGCAACTGGCACGCCAGCCGAACTCGTCGAGCAACACGCCGGCCGACCGCGGCTGGTCGTCCAGACCCTGGCCGGAGCAGAACCGTTCGAGGGGCTGGGGTATGCCGTCGAGGCGGGCGACGGCCAGGTGGCGCTGCACGGCATCAGCGCCACGGAGATCGACGACGCCATCGAGGCGCTGTCGGCGGCTGACGTCGAGTACGAGTCGTTCACCTGGACCCAACCCGGACTCGAACAGGTGTACCTCGAACTGACTGGCCGGCAGTTCGAGGGGACGCGCTCGGGGCGTCCCGGCGTCGCCGAGGACGCTGGGGCGCCGGCCGACACCGGGGAGCCAGCAGGGTCGGCCGTCGCAGAAGATGGTGCAGAACCGACCGACACCGAGGTCGGTGGAGAACAAACCGACACCGAGGTGGGTGGAGAACCGACCGACGCAGAGGGGGCCGGAGAGTGAGCCGACGGGGCCGCGTCGCGAGCGAGTTCCACGCCGGCGCGAGGGCGTTCCTGCGCCGGCGGACGGCGGTGTTTTTCACCTTTTTCTTCCCCGTCATCATCGTCCTCATCTTCGGTGTGCTGGTCCAGAGCCAGCCAACCGGCGGGGGGCTGTTCGCCGAGCCGCCAGGCTACTACCTGCCCGGATATCTCGCCGTCGTCGTGCTGTTCACGCCGCTTTCCCGCGTCGGGAGCGAGTTCGCCCGTCACGAGACGGGGAGCCGGTTCGAGAAGCTGGCGACGACACCGCTGACCCGGCGGGAGTGGCTGCTGGCGCACACGCTGGTCAACGTCCTCGTTATCGGCGCCGCCTCGCTGGTCATCTTCGCACTGGTCGTCGCGCTGACGGGCGCGACCATCGACGTGGGACCGCACCTGCTGCTCCTGATTCCGTTCGTCGCCTTCGGCGTGACGCTGTTCTGTGGGCTGGGTGCGGTGCTGGGCAGGCTGGCGGATTCACAGGACGGCGTCATCGCTGCCAGCAACTCGGTCGCGCTCCCGTTGCTGTTTCTCTCGGAGACGTTCATCACGCCGGCGATGCTCCCGGCGTGGTTCCGGCCCGTGACCGGGTTCTCGCCGCTGACGTACTTCGCCCGAGGGGTTCGGTACCTGACGTACAATCGGGTGTCAGTCGCCCGCGTCGGCGCAGCCGACCCCACGACGCTGGCCGTCTTTGACCTCGGTGTGCTCGCGACGCTTGCGGTGGTCTTCTTCCTCGCGGGTGCGGCCGCCGTCCCGACTGGTGACTGACGGAGACGGACCTGCCGGGTGACTGATGGATACTTACCCGCAGATATCGGCGAAACCACCGGCCTTTTCGTGTCACGACGCGGAACTCAGCCTATGGCTGATCGGTCCGACCCTCCAGAGGGTACAGGCGGCATCGTCTTCTTCCGAACCGACCAGCGCGAGGAGGTGGTGGAGTGGTACACCGACGCCGTCGGCGCAGACGTGTGGCTGGAACAGCCCGGCTGTACGATTCTCGACTTCGAAGGGTTCCGCTTCGGCTTCTGTGACGGCGAGGAAACCGAGGATAGCGGGGTGCTCACGTTCGTCTACGACGACGAGACCGGCGTCGACGCGATGTACGAGCGCGTCGGGTCGGTCGCCGACGACGAACCCCGATTCAACGAAACCTACGAGATCTACCAGTTCTTCGCCACCGACCCTGATGGCCGAACGGCGGAGTTCCAGACGTTCGAGTAATCGGCCTGGAACTGCTTTCATCGTCACTCGAGCCGTCGAACCCTGTCTGCATCGACGGGGACCCCTGGGGAGTAGTGCGCCAGTGGTTCCGTGTCCGGGCGCTGGAAGCCGTTGACCGAAAGCAGGTTCGTCGACCGGAGGGCGAGCTCGGCCTCGTAGAGGTGCCACGGTGGATGGCGAACGTCGCCGTAGAACACCGTCGGCTGGTCGTCGACGCGTTCGTCTCCGACATCGCCACCGGAGAGGTAGAACCGGTAGTTCTCGACGAGGAAATTCGCCAACGTTCCGGAGTCCGGACGGAACGACTCGCCCGCTGGCCCGTAGGTGGCGTCGAAATGGGCGTCGTCGACGCCGCGGTGAGTGCGCTGGCTCACGAACTCGACCGAACGGTTCGACTCGCCTCCGGGGCCGGCCCCTCCGTCTGCGCCACCTGGAACAGCGCCGGTGCGCTCGATATCCATTTCGGCCGTGTAGTACGGGAGGCGGTAGAGTCGTCGCGCTATCGGGACGCCGAGCGGGTCTGCGGCGTCGAGGTTGAAGAAGTAGATGCCCTCGCCACCGTCGGGGCCGCGGACGTAGGTACGGAGGTTGACCTCGCCAAAGGTGAGGCCGAGAGCGCGCGGCAGACCGCGGGGCCGGATATCCTCCATCACGAACGCGACGACGCCGAGCCACGCCGACCCGTCGTGAGTCCGGGCCTCGATGGCGTCGGGGAGCCGCTCCGTGACGGTGGCTGGCGCGATGGGCCAGTGGGTGAACAGCGCGTCCCGCCAGTCCATCGAGAGATAGTGGCGCTGCATACTGGCCGTCCGGTCGGAAGCCCCTTGCCGATGTCGGCCGGCGAGTGGCGGTAACTAAAACAATGATTTGTTGGTAACTGACCTTTTTGCCCATTCCGAAGACACGTAACGGTATGCGAGGCAACCGACCACTTGTCGCAGTTGGGCTGGCGTTCCTGATCCTGCTCGCTGGGTGTAGCGGTGGTGGCACCGGCGCGGACATGGCCTCCACCGACGTAGCTGCTGAATACAGCGGCGCTGACGGCGGGGCCGAGGCCACCGCTGCAGCGACCGGCACGCCGGCGGAGTCGAGGGAGGATGCGGACGCGCAGGCGAACGACCGGAAGCGCATCAAGACCGCAGAGTTCCGTGTCCGGGTGACGGAGTTCGGGTCGAGTCGGACGAACCTCACGACCGCCGTTCGGTCCCACGGCGGCTACGTCTCCCGCTCCCAGATTCGCACCGAGGAGAGAGACAACGAAACGTACTCAGACGGGACCATCGTCTTCCGCGTTCCCGCGGAGAACTACGACGAGTTCGTCGAGACGGTGCGCGCGCAGGGACTGGTCGTCGACGAGTCGGAGTCTGAGCGGGACGTGACCCAGCGTCACGCGGACCTGGAGGCCCGACTGGAGAGTCTACGGGCCGAGCGTGACAGATTGCGGGAACTCTACGAAGAGGCTAACGACACCGAAGACGTGCTGAAGGTCCAGCGCGAACTCGCTGAGGTGCAGCGGGAAATCGAGACCACCGAGGCTCGACTCCGGACGCTGGAGAACAAAGTGGCCTACTCGACAGTCACGGTTCGCCTCCACGAGGAGCGCCCTGACCGCACGTACGATGAGGACAAGTGGTACGAGACTGGGGTCATCGCCGCCTTCCTCGAATCCGTCGACGGCGTAATCGTGACGATTCGCGCGGTCGTCGTGGGAGTGGCGTACGCACTGCCGTATCTCGCGGCCTTCGGCATCCCGGCCTTCGGTGTCGTCGCGGCGGTTCGACGGATGCAGGGTGGCATCACGGTCCCGTTCATCGGCGACGATGGTGGTG
>CAYXXM010000073.1:0-9383 GCA_964469085.1 uncultured Haloferacaceae archaeon | reverse complement strand
GCACCACGTCGGCCACAACATCGGCCTCGGCGGCCACGAGCCGCCGTACATCGACGAGGGGTGGGGCGACTACGACTACGTCGAGGACGGGGACGCCGAGATGCAGCCGGGTCAGGTGTACACCATCGAACCCGGCATCTACACCGAGACGGAGGGCTACCGCCACTCCGACACCATCGCCATCACCGAGGACGGCACCGAGTGGCTCACCTACTACCCGCGGGACCTCGACTCGAACGTCATCACCGAGTAACGCGGACCCTGCCGGCGTTCGATTCGACTCGGGTTGTATCGCCGGTTCGTCCCGTATCGAACCCACTAAGGCCAGCCACCGCGAGCAACGCGTAATGAGTATCACGCTCGGAGACGCGAGCGCGACGCCCGGCGAAGTCGACACCGGTCGGCTCCGCGTCGGCGAAACCCGCGACGGGAGTCCGCTGGGGCTTCCGGTCTGTGTCATCAACGGCGCCGACGATGGTGAGACGCTCTACATTCAGGCGGTCTCTGACGGCGACGAACTCAACGGCCTCGGCGTGCTCACCCGCGTCGTCCCTCGCATCGACCCCGCAGAGCTCACCGGCTCGATTCTCATCGTCGGCATCGTCAACTACCACGCGTTCCAGGTCGCCGAGCACCGCAACCCCATCGACGACACGAAGATGAACCGTGCTTACCCCGGCGACGAGGAGGGAACCAGCTCCGACCGAATCGCGGCGGTCACGTTCGAGGCCGCGACGCGCGCCGACTACGTGCTCGACCTGCATCAGGCCTCCACCTCCCGGATGCTCAACGAAACCCGCGTGCGATGTGGCCCCCGCCACGACCTCCACGAGGCGTGTCTGGAACTCGCGACGGTGTTCGGGACCGGGTACGTCCTCGACCAGAAGGGGCCGGACGGGCAACTCGCCCGCACCGCGCCCGACGACGGCGTTCCCACAATCGACCCGGAGCTCGGCGGCTGTGTCGGCTGGGACGAGGAGAGCATCCAGTACGGCGTCGAGGGGGTGTTCAACGTGCTCAGCTACTACGGATTCCTCGACGGCGAGGTGGAGCCGGGCGAGCAGACCCGGGCGACCGGCTTCGACCAGTACAACTCCCCCACCGGCGGCGTCGCGCACTTCCGGAAGGAACTGGGCGAGGCGGTGGCCGAGGGCGACGTGCTGTTCGAGGTGACGGATCCGTTCGGCCAACTGAAGGGCCGGGTGACCGCCGACGCCGAGGGAGTGTTCTGGCGCTCTCGCCGGCTTCCGCAGGTCGCGACGGGCGAGTACGTCTGCTCGGTGGCGACGGATATCGATACGGTGTGAGTCGTGTGCAGAGACGGGCGAAACGGGCGTTCGAGTTGGGAATCACCGGTAAAACAAGTTCAGTCCCACGGGCGGCGGTTCTGCCTCTACTGCCACCCTCTCCCCGGAAGTCGCTGGCTAAACACCGGCTGACACTGGTAAGGAAAACATATATCGGTAAGGAACCCGAACAGCCGGTAAGATATGGGAGCATCCACCGCGACGGTGACGAGCAAGGGACAGGTGACGGTACCAAAGCGGATTCGTGACGCACTCGAGATCGAGGCTGGCACCGAACTGGAGTTTGTGCTCGAAGACGACGGCACCATTCAGGTCCGACCGAAACGGCCGCCGACCGAGCGACTCCGTGCAGTCAAGGAGACGCTTGCGGACCGCGAGGTGGATATCGAGCGATTGCGCCGCGAGTCGAAGGCGGCCTGGGCGTCCCACGACGGGGACAGCGCGTGATCTTCCTGGACTCCTGGGTCTGGCTGGAGTTCGTCTTCAGCGGCGACAAGGCAGACCAGGCCGAGGCCGTCATCGAGCGAGCGGCCGAGGAGGGAGGGCTCATCGCACCGACGATACTCACTGAGGTCTCGTACCGAGTTCGTAAAGTCGAGGACGAATCGACCGCCGCGGAAGCCATTCGTGCCATCCGGGCGTACGAGCGGATAGAGAGCGTTCCCGTCGTCGACGACATCGCGGAGTACGCCGCCGAACTCCGGTTCGACTACTACGAGCCCGGGGAGCGGGAGATGTCTTACGCGGACGCGATTCACCTCGCCACCGCCGTCGTTGCCGAGGAGTGTGAGGCCCTCTACTCCGGCGACCCGGACTTCGCGGGAATCGACGAGATAGAGACGGTCGTCCTCTGAGGCCGGAACCGACAGTTTCCAGACGGACCCGCCCGTTTCCCCCGAGCATGACCGCCGCCGACCCCACCCCGCTCGTCTGCCCCGACTGCAGCGCCGAGTACGCAGACCGCTGGCGCTGCACCTGCGGCCACCCGCTGGAGTTCGCCCAGCAGCCCCTTCCCGAGGGGCCAGCACCAGACCCCGCGGCGTTCGACAGCCGTGAGGGCCTCTGGAGCTTCGACGAGTTCCTCGCCGTCGAGAAGCGCGTCAGCCTCGGCGAGGGAATGACGCCGCTGCAGCGGGCGCCCGACTGGGACGCCGCGTTCAAACTGGAGTACGTCTTCCCCACCGGCTCGTTCAAGGACCGCGGCGCGACGGCGACGGTCTCCCGGGCGCTCGAACTCGGCGTCGAACGGGTCGTCGACGACTCCTCGGGCAACGCCGGCGCCGCCATCGCCACCTACGCCGCCCGGGCGGGCATCGACGCCGAAATCTACGTCCCAGCAGCCGTCAAGGCGAGCAAGCTCCGGGCCATCGAGGCGGCGGGCGCGACCCCGGTGCGGGTTGAGGGCTCCCGGCAGGACGTGACCGACGCCTGCGTGGAGGCGCTCGCGCCTGGCGAGGAGGGTGGACCTGGCGGCGATGACGGTGCCGAGCCAGCCTGGTACGCCTCTCACGCGTGGAATCCCGCCTTCTTCGCCGGGACGGCGACGTTCGCCTACGAGACGGCGCTCCAGCGCGACTGGGACGTGCCGGACGCCGTCGTCACCCCGCTGGGCCACGGCACGCTGTTCCTCGGCGCCTACCGAGGCTTTCGCGCACTGAAGGAAGCCGGGTGGACCGACTCGGTCCCCCGGATGTACGGAGCGCAGGCCGCGGGCTACGACGCCATCGCGGCCGAACTCCACGGGCCAGCCGCGGGCGCGAACGACGTGGCCGACGGCATCCAGATTCGTGACCCCGTGCGGAAGGCGGCCATCCTCGACGCCATCGACGCGACGGGCGGCGACGCCATCGCGCTCCCCGAGGCGCCGGTCGCCGCGGAACTGGAGCGGCTCCACCGCGCGGGTTTCTACACCGAGCCGACCTGTGCAGTCGCGCCCGCAGCACTCCGGGAGTACCGCGAGCGCGGTGACATCGGTATCGACGAGGGCGTGGTGGTGCCCCTGACCGGGAGCGGGCTGAAAACGTGACGGTCCGAACTGTTTTCCCCCAGCCGTTGGGAGCCATCAGCGATGGTTGCCGTCGACGCGAACTACTGCCCGACCTGCGGAACCGCCCTCGACCGCCGAGCGTTCGAAGGACGGGAGCGCCGCTACTGCCTCGACTGCGAACAGTTCGTCTGGCGCAACCCCGTGCCGACGGCCGGCGTCGCCGTCCGTGGGGACGACAAAGTACTGTTGGTCAGACGCGGCGGCGGGCCGAGTGAGGGCTACTGGACCCTCCCGGGCGGGTATCTCGAACCCGACGAGCCGGCCCCCGCTGCCGCCGTCCGGGAGCTCCGGGAGGAGGCAGGCCTCGACGCCGACGGTGCGGAACTACGGCTTCTCGGAACCCACCTCAGAGAGCACGCTGGCGAGGCGTACTACCGGGAACAACACGTGCTGCTGGTGCGCTACGTCGTGGATAGGGAGCACGTCGAGGGCCAACCGACGGCCGGAAGCGATGCGGCCGACCCACAGTTTTTCACCGCCGGTGACCTGCCGAGGCCGATGCGTGACCACAACCGCGCGTTTGTCAGGCGCGCGCTGGCCGAGTTCTAACCGCCGTCGGCGTCGACACCCGTTCGTCCTCACCGCTCGGGATGAATCGTCCCGTCGAAGCCGCCGCGAATCAGCGGTTTGGCGATGTGGCGGCGTGCACACGGCGGCACCTCGTACCAGCCCACCTCCAGGTCCCGGTCGACTTCCGCAGTCACCTTCCCCGGCGCCGCGGTGTCACAGTCCCGGCAGCGATAGCCCTGGTTCCGCCCTGCGGAACTCATCGTGGTCCCGCAGTCCGGGCAGACCGGGGTCCGCTCCGCGGTCCGGTTCAGCTCCCTGACGGCGAACTTCTCCAGTTTGAGCGTGCCGTCGGCGACTTCGCCACAGACGGTGAGTTCGTCGCCTGGGCGGAGCGCCCGCACGCGGTCGCGGAACCGTTTGGTGGGTTCGAACGCGGCGGCCTGGATCTCTGCGGAACCCCCCTCGCCATCACCGCTACCGTCCCCCGTTGCCCGAACTGGGACGAACACGTGCCCGCCTCGCCGGGTTTCGGGTTCACCGTCGACGACGGCGTCGACCCGGTAGGCGCGCCCGTCCCGGAGTTCGTCCAGGTCGCCGACCGCCACGTCCCGAAGGTGGGCGTCTGTGCCCTGGTTCGTGAGGAAGAGCGCCTCGCGCTCGACCGGTTCTGACTCGATTCCCTCGGCGACCGACCGGACCGCCTCGGGGCTGTCGCCGCGGATGCCGTAGAGAATCGGGCCCGGTGCGTTCGGCACGCAGACGGCGTCGTCCTCACCGTGGTCGACAGTGTCCCACGCTTCCGGGTAGGCGTCGTCGTCGGCGCTGAAGACGCTCCCAGCGTCCACCTCCCGGGGTGTCCCGGAGCGGTCGAACTCCCGGTAGGCGATCTGTTCATAGGTCCACTCCGTGAAGGCGCGGTAGGCGCCGACGGCCGCGAGCGCGCCGATGCGGCCGTGACCGCCATCCCAGCCCTCAGTTTCGAACCCCGCGTCGTCAGCGAGCGCGAGCGCGTCGTCCAGGTCGTGGAACTTCTGGACGGCATCGCTGGCGAACTGGGCGACCGGGTCTGGTACGTGTTCGGGGGCGCAGTCGGCGACGACCAGGCCGGGCGAGGTCCGCGGGTCGTCGGTTTCGGCCAGCGGGGCGAGTTCGTCTCTGGCGATTGCGGCGGCGTCGGCGGCGTCGAGGTCGGTATGAATCGCGAGCGCGGCGTTGCCCCGCGTTTTGCGTTCGACAGCGGGATTCAGGCGAACCAGCAGGCGTCGCTCGACGGTCCCCCCGGCCGCGCTGATGCGCTCGGCGATACGGGCGGCGAGATACGTCGTACACATCCCCCGTTCCCGGGAGTCGGTATCGTCGACGCCGACGACGGTCATGGCCGTCGTAGGGGCTGGCGAGAGAAGGGGGTTTCGCGTCGCGGTGGTGTCGGCCAAGCGGGCCTGAGCGGGCGGATTCGCGGTACTCGGGCGGGCTGGGGCTGCGCAACGTTGATAAGTCGCGAGTAAGTGAGTTATAAGCATGAGCCGCACCGCGCTGGTCGAGAACGTCTCGGCGATGCTCCAGGACGCCGGGTTCCGGGTGAGCGACCGGTGTGCCATCCGCCCCAAGAGCTTCGACGTGGCGGCCCGGCGCGGCGAGGAGCTCGTGCTGCTGAAGGTGCTCGGCAACGTCGACGCCTTCGACGCGGCGACCGGTCAGGAGATGCGCCGGCTGGGCGAGCATCTCTCGGCGACGCCGATGGTCGTGGGGATGCGGACCCGCGACGAGGAACTCAAACCGGAGGTGGTCTACTTCCGCCACGGCGTGCCCGCGTTCCACCCCGACACCGCCTACGACCTGTTCGTCGAAGCGGTGCCCCCCCTGATCTACGCCGCCCCGGGGGGGCTCTACGTCAACATCGACGGCGAGCTGCTCTCGGAGATGCGCGAGGGGCGGGACTGGAGTCTCGGCAAGCTCGCCGCCGAACTCGGCGTCTCCCGGCGCACCGTCTCGAAGTACGAGGACGGGATGAACGCGTCCATCGACGTGGCGGTGCAGCTGGAGGAGCTGTTCGACCGCCCGTTCACCTCGCCGATGAACGTGATGGAGGGCGCCGAGGAGGTCCACGACGCCGACCCGACGCCGGACGCGCCGGACGCGGACCCCGACGACGAACACGTCGTCGGCGTGCTGACGCGGGCCGGCTTCACCGTGCATCCGACGGTTCGCGCACCGTTCAAAGCTGTCTCGGAGGACGAGGAGCGCCGCGGGGGCGCGACCGTGCTTACCGGCCACTCACCCTTCACCAGGAGCGCCGAGAAGCGCGCCCGCATCATGTCCTCACTGGGCGACGTGACCCACACCCGGTCGGTCTACTTCACCGAGGAGACCGAAAAGCGCGACGCCGTCGACGGGACCGCGCTGGTTTCCTGTGAGGAACTCGCGGACGCCGACGACCCCGAGGCAGTCCGGGAGCTGATTCGCGAGCGCGCCGCGGAGCCGGGCGAGGCCTGATTCGGTCGGTTTTGAAGCCATTCTCGTAGCGTTGTTCTTCGTGTGAATTGCTCCTCCAGTACCCCGACGGCACCGCCAACAGGACCGCGGAGTGGGTTAGGATACTGAGATCGCAAACGGCACCGCGGAGTGAGCCAGGACTCTGGAACCGCAAACGGCACCGCGGGGTGGCAGGCGGTGCGGTAACAGAGTCCCTGGGAACTCCGCGGTAGTGTTCGCGGTTGCTGTAGCTGAAGCGAAGGTCTTCGTGGTTAGTGGGCCTGAAACACCTCTGTAGAGGTCCCTGCTGAGGAATCGACCAAAAACGAGAAAACCCAAAAACCGAACTACGACGCGCTTCCGTACGTCTCCTCGAGGTACTCGATGATGTCGTCGCTCTCGGGCATCCCCTCAATGTCGTGCTCCTCGTCGACGAGCACCGGCACGCCGGTCTGGCCCGAGACCTCCTTCACCTGGTCGCGCTGGGCGTGGCTGGAGGGAACCATCACCGAGTCGTACTCCAGTCCCAGTTCGTCGAGCGTCTCGGTAACCTTCGCACAGAACGGACAGCCGTCCTGTTCGTAGAGCGTGATGGTTGCCATCACCCACTGTTGGCGAGTCGTGCCTAAAAGCCCCGTGGGCCTGTGTAGCCCGGCTACCAACCCGCCCCCATCGCCGGGTCCGCACACCGCCACCGTCCTCACACTTGACGCGCTCCGCTAAACCGCTCGCTCCGTCAGCGACCGCGCCCCCGCAGCGAGGCGTCCCCGGGCGACCACCGCCTCAGCGACGCCCCAGCCCAGCAGGACCAGCAGCGCTGCGACGACGCCGAGGAACTCCCACGAGTTCATCCACGCCGGTTGGGCCCACGGTGCGTAGTGGCCCCACGTCCGGGCGAACTCGGTTACTGGCCCCTCGACCACCGTATCGTCGGCCGCGCCGGCGAGCCACGAGGAGAACGTCAGCTTGGAGACGCCGCCCTCGGAGCCCCAGATATCTTTCTTGCCACTGACGCCCTGGTCGCGCATCGTCGGGCCGTTCGATTCGTCGCCGTGGGCGACTCGCTCGGCGTCGTAGGGCCCCCAGGTCGCGTAGTACTCCCAGACCACCTCACCCTGCGGCGTTATCTCGATGACTCGGTGGTTGAGCGAGTCGACGATCAGTGTGTTCCCGTTCGGGAGCCGGTCGGCGTCACGCGGCCAGGAGAGCGTCGCCGAACTGCCGGCGCTCCAGACCTCCACCCACTCGCCGTTCTCCTTGGTGTACTCCACCACCCGGTCGTTGTGGCTGTCAGCGACGAGGATGGTCGGGTTGCCCGATTCGGTCTCCAGCCAGTCGGGGTTGTGCTGGGCGTTCAGCGTCGACAGCTCCTCGTCCCGGCCCAGCCGCTCGACGATCTCCTTGCTCTCGATGTCCACGGCGATGACCTGGTCGAAGTTCCGCGGCGACATCAGGAGCTGGTCGCCGTCCTCGATGACGTCGACGTCGTTGACGTGCGACCAGTCCTCCTTGAACCCACCCGCCGTGTCGTTGGGGTAGTGGTTGCGGAACTTCCACTCCCAGTCGATTTCGTCGTTCTCTCGGTCGTAGAGCACCACCCGGTCGTTCGAGCACTCACAGGACTCGTTGTACTGGCGCATGTTCGCGATGGCCAGATGCGTCTCGTTGTACACGTCGATGTCGTGGGTGTCCTTGTAGGGGAGGCTCTCCTCCCAGACGCGTTCCTTGGAGTCGGGGTCGAACTCGTAGACTTTCGTCCCGTCGGGGTTGGTCGAGACGACGAGCAGGTTGCCGTTCGGCAGCGGGTCGACGTCGTAGAACCACCGCGCGCCGGCCTTCGGCCCGTCGTACACCCACTCGGTCCTGCCAGTCTCGTTGGTCGAGAGGAGGCGGGCGGGCTTCTTCGTCGTGCCCTCTCCCTGGTAGTGGAACCCCTGGACGGCGACGACGGTCGAGCCGTTGGCCTCGCGTTCGATGGTGCCGGGCTGGAGCTCGTCAGGTCCGTCCGCGGACTCGTTCCCCGTCGACTCCGGTGCCGCCGAACCGCTGATTGCGGCGCCGGCGGCCGGGGCCAGCAGGGAAAGCACGAGCAGGAGAGCGACCCCGCGGATCAACCACCGGCGGGGCGGGCGACTGCGGTTCACAACCGTAGAACCGCCCGGAGGGGTGAATTTCTTGCGGTCTCGCCGACGTGGAGGGGCCCGCACCCCGAGCGGTGTTGGGGTGCCGCTCTCGTGGGCACTGCGTCGCTACAGTTGCCCGGTCAGCAGGCCACTCGTCCGCACGAAGAAGTAGAGCACGAACGCGATGGCGAGTACCCACTGGCCGGGATGCAGGTCGGTCCGCTCACCGGCCGCGACCTTCACGATGGGGTAGGAGACGATGCCCGCGGCGATGCCGTAGGCGATGGAGAAGGTGAACGGCATCACCAGAATCGTCATCCCGGCGGGGATGGCGCTGGTGAGGTCGTCCCACTCAACCTCGACGGCGTTGCCGAGCATGATGATGCCGACGACGACCAGCGCGAGGTGGGAGGCGTACTCCGGAATCGCGGCGGCCAGCGGGACGAACACGAGCGAGAGCACGAACAGCCCCGCGACGGTCAGCGCCGTCAGCCCGGTGCGACCGCCCTCCTCCACCCCGGTGGCGGACTCGATGTACGTCGTCACCGTCGAGGTGCCGAGAATGCCGCCGACGGTGGTGCCGACGGCGTCGGCCATCAGCGGCTGGTCGATGTCCGGGAGGTTCCCCTCGTCGTCGAGGAAGCCGGCGACCTGGCTGACGCCGACCAGCGTGCCGGCGGTGTCGAAGAAGTCCACGAAGAAGAACGTGAACACGACCAGGGCGAAGGTGAACGCCTCGACGTTCGCGAGGCCGTCGATGAACGCGCCAGCAAGCGGGGTGATGTCGTACGCTGCGAGGCTGTACGTCGTGGTCGACCCGGTCAGCGAACTCGCGGTGAGGTTCGCGGCGGCCTCGTCGGCGGGGAAGGCGACGTAGCCCAGTGCCGACGCGATGTAGCCCAGCACCGTCGTGGTCAGGATACC
>CAYXXM010000072.1:0-9507 GCA_964469085.1 uncultured Haloferacaceae archaeon | reverse complement strand
CGCGACACCAACACCTGCGAGGGCGGTGTGATCGACGCCGCCGAGGACGAGGGGGTCGAACTCCGCTACACGGTGTCTGCGTCGGCGACACCCAGCGGCATCGTCGCCGCGGAGGCCTACGAGTTCTACACCGAGCAGATCCTGGAGGGCGTCGAAAAACACCGCAACGAGCTCGACGGCGTGGTGCTCTGTCTCCACGGCGCGATGGTGACGGAAGGAAAAGACGACGGGGAGGGCCCGCTGGTCGCGAAGCTCCGCGAACGGGTCGGCCCCGACGTGCCGATCGCCGTCTCGCTCGACCTCCACGGAAACAACACCGACCAGCTCGTCGAAGCGGCGGATATCCTCGTCGCTTACGAGGAGTACCCGCACACGGACATGGGCGACACCGGGCGCCGGGCGATGCGTTTCCTTGCCCGGACGATGCGCGGGGAGCTCGACCCGGAAACCCACCTCGAACGACCACCCGTCCTCCCGATGGGGCCCAAGCAGAACACTCGCGAGGGACCGATGGCGGAGGTGATGGCGATCGCACGCGAGTTCGAGCAGCGCGAGGAAGTGGTGAAGGTGAACGTCTTCCCCGGCTTCCACCAGGCGGACGTGCCGTCGATGGGGTTCTCGATCCCCGTCGTTACTGACGGCGACGCCGACACAGCACGGGAGATCTCCCGCGAGCTCGCGGCAACCGTCTGGGAGCGCCGGCACGACTTCGTCGGCGACTACCCCGAGCCGGAGGAGGCCGTCGCGACGGCGAAACGCCTCGCGGCCGAGCTCGACGAGGACGACGGGCCGGTCGTGCTGGCCGACGTGGGCGACAACCCCGGTGGCGGCGGCGCAGCCGATGGGACGACCGTGCTCCGTGAACTGCTCGACCAGAACCTCACGAACGCCGGGCTCGCCATCATGCGCGACCCCGAGGTGGTGGCGGCCTGCATCGACGCCGGCGTCGGCGAGCGCGTGACGGTGACGTTGGGCGGGAAGACCGACGACATGCACGGCGAGCCAATCGAGGACGTCGACGGCTACGTCGCCGCCATCACCGACGGGACGTTCGTCAACACCGGGCCGATGGGGACCGGGAGCGAGAACCACCTCGGCAGGACGGTCCACTTGGAGTGCGGGCACGAGGAAGGCGACGCGAATCGAACAGGCGCGTCGGACGAAGACGGGGTAAGTGTACTCCTCACCGAGAACCGGCTCCAGCCACTCGACGCCGAGATCTGGCGCCACGCGGCTATCCAGCCCGAGCGCCTGGACACCCTGGTTGTGAAGAGCATGAACCACTTCCGGGCGGATTACGAGCCGATGTCGAGCGAGGTGATCCCGATAAACAGTATCGGGCTCTGCGGGATGGACCCCCGAAAGTACGAATTCGAGCGGATCAACCGCCCGAAGTTCCCGCTGGAGGGGATGGCCGACGACGCTTACCCCGAGTGGGACTGAGCCCCGGCCTGCCGCTCATGCGAGGGCGTGGTGTTTTGGTAACCCGGTACGCTATCTTTCAGCTATGAACCTTCGCGAATCCTTCGATACCCCTGCCCCCGCAATCGTGCTCGCGGAAGGGGAGTTCGGTAAGACCGGGGGGAAGACCTCGAACGGCGTCGTGATGCACAGCGAGCTGTTCGACGCCCGGGCGGTTGTCGACTCCGAGACGGCCGACCAGTCACCCGCCGACGTGCTCCGCCGACCTGACGCGCCGGAGATCCCCATCGTCGACTCCGTCTCCGCCGCACTGGAGGCCGCACCCGAAGCGGAAGCACTGGTCATCGGCGTCGCTCCCGCCGGGGGGGAGCTCCCGGAGGCCTGGATCAGCGGCATCGAGGAGGCGATCCGCGCCGGCTGCGACGTGGTCTCCGGGCTCCACACGTTCCTCGGCGACGAGGACCACTGGACGAGCCTGGCGGCCGAGCACGACGCCCGCATCTTCGACGTGCGCAAGCCGCCCGCGGAGGACGCACTCCGGGTCGGCGACGGCTCCGTCGACGAGGTGGACGCGGACGTAGTCCTCACCCTCGGCACCGACTGCGCGGTCGGGAAGCGCACGACGACGTTCGAGCTCTACAGAGCCGCCCGCGAGGCGGGGCTGAACGCCGGCTGGGTGGCGACGGGTCAGACCGGCATCATGGTCGGCGCGCACGACGGCGTCGTCATCGACCGGGTGCCCGCGGATTTCACCGCCGGCGTCGTCGAGGACCTGGTGAACTCCGTCGCCGAGGACCACGACCTCGTCTTGGTGGAGGGCCAGGCGTCACTCACTCACCGGGCCTATTCGGGCGTCACGCTCTCGATCCTCCACGGTTCGTGGCCCGACGCCGTCGTCCTGGCCGACGAGCCCGAGCGCACCCAGCGAACCCACTTCGAGCAGTTGCTCGTCGAGGGGGTCGACTCTGAGATCGGGCTCATCGAGGAGCTCTCGGACGCCGAGGTGGCCGCCATCTCGACCTGGGGCGACCCCAAGATCGAGCGAGAGCGCCACGACCTGCCGGCGGTGAACATCTACGAGGAGGGCGGCCCGGCTGAGTTGCTCGCGGCTGTTCGCGGGAGGCTGGACGCTGAGGCGCCGAGCACCAACGCAGGTGAGAGCGGGTGAACCGCATCACCGAGCTCAGCGCCGAACGGCTCAACCTCCCGCTGACGGAACCGTTCGAGATCTCGCTCGGCGCCCAGCAGGAGGCGGCGAACTTGCTCGTGACAGTCGAAACTGAATCAGGCGTGACCGGCTACGGGGAGGGGGCGCCCATCCCGCCGGTCACGGGTGAGACGCAGGAGGCTGCGCTCGCGACCGCGCAGGCGGCCGCGGAGGTCGTCGAGGGACGGTCGGTCGAGGGCTACCGCGCGCTCGTCGAAGAGCTCAGGCGGACGTTCCCCGGGATGGTTTCGGCGATGTTCGCCGTCGAGACCGCGATCCTGGACGCGTTCTGCCGGGGGAGGGGGATCGCGCTATCGGAGCTGTTCGGCGGCTCGCCGGAGCCGGTCGAGACGGACATGACCATCCCCATCGTCGGCCCCGAGGACGCCACGCGGCGGGCCAGCGATGCGGCGGCGGACGGCTACGACCACCTGAAAATCAAGACCGGGAACGACGTGACCGAAGACGTGCGCCGCGTCATTGCCGTCCGGGACGCGGCGCCCGACGCGGCGCTCAAGGTGGATGCGAACCAGGGCTGGACGCCGAAGGAGACCGCCGAGTTCGCCGACCGCGTGGCCGAGCAGGGAATCCCCCTGGAACTCATCGAACAGCCGGTTCCGGCCGACGACATCGGCGGGCTCGCGGACGCGCGGCGACGCGTAGACATCCCAATCGCCGCCGACGAGGCGGTGTTCACCCCCGAGGACGCCATCCGCGTGGTGCGCGAGGAGGCCGCGGATGTCATCAACGCAAAGCTCGGGAAGTCGGGGCCGCTGGCGGTCGCGGAGATCGTCGCCATCGCCCAGGGAGCGAACCTCGACTGTATGCTCGGCTGTATGCTCGAGAGCGCGATCGGCATCCACACCAGCGCCCACGTCGTCGCCGGCACGGGGGCGTTCTCCTACGTTGACCTCGACGGCAATCGCCTGCTCGCGGAGGACGTCATCGAGACCGGCGACGGCCCGGTGCACGAGATTTCCGGCCCCGGCCACGGCGTGACGCCCGAGAACTGGTGAGGAGCCCCGACGACGGGATTCGGAGGACCCGATCACTGGACGCTCGCTTGCTGGCGGCCTCGGGACCGAACCGGCAGGGAAACCTACAGACCCGTTCATGCACGGTAGTGATTATATACAACGGAACACTCAAACCCGTACATACCATGTCATCAGCTGACACAGAGCGTGAGGAGGGACTGTTCGAACGCCTCGTCCATGGTCCGTTCGGAAAGATCGTCCTGCCGGCGATCATCCTCCAGTCGGTACTGATCGGTGGCGGCTACGCGACAGGACGAGAGGTCGTCACCTACGGGGCGAAATACGGGTCGGCCGGGTGGCTCGCCGTGGTCGCGATCTGGTTCGGGTTCACCGTCATGGCCGTACTCACCTTTGAACTGGCGCGGACGTTCGCGGTGTACGACTACAAGAACTTCATCAAACAGCTCATCGGGCGGGCGTGGCCGCTGTTTGACCTGCTGTTCCTCGTAATGGCAGTGCTCGTCATCGCGATCATGGCGTCGGCGGCGGGCAACATCATGGAACAGACGATCGGAATCCCGTATCTCGCCGGTGTCGGGACGGTCATCGCGGTCGTCGGGGTGCTGAGCTACGTGGGCGAATCGCTCATCGAGCGGTTCAAAACGGGCGGAACGGCCTTCCTCTACGTTGCGTACATCGTCTTCGGTGCCATCGTCCTCTCGGCTACCTGGGGAGAGATTACCACCGTATTCGCGACCGGCAACACCGGCTACGTTAGTGACGCCGGTGCCCTGGCGGTGCTCGAGTCCGGCATCCTCTACGTCGGCTACAATCTGGTGGTGTTCCCGGCGGTGTTCTTCGCGCTGCACCGGCAGGAGACCCATCGTGAGTCGGTGGTGTCTGGCGTCCTCGCGGGGACGTTGATGACGCTCCCGTTCGCCCTCACCTACGTGGCGTTCATGGGCTTCTACCCCGCCGAGAGCGTGATGGGCGCCTCCGTCCCATGGCTCCCGGTTCTCAACAGCGTCGGCGGCACGGGACTCGTCGTCTTCTACGGGGTCGTGATGGGATGGACGCTCATCGAGACGAGCGTCGGGCTCATCCACGCGCTCATAAGTCGACTCGACGAGAATATCGAGGACATCGGCTTCGGCCCGCTGGAGGGCCAGACCGGGCTCTCCAAGATGCAGAGCGGTGGGTTGGCTGTCGGTGTACTCGTCGGTGCACTGCTGCTCTCGCGAGTCGGGATCATCGCGCTCGTTGCACAGGGGTACACGCTGATGGCGTACTTCTTCATCGCGCTGTTCGCGATCCCGCTCCTCACGGTCGGCGTGCTCCGCATCCGTGACCCGACCTGGGGCGCGAGCGTGTTCGGTGAGACGGACCGAACTGCCAGGTCCGCACAGTCCGACGACTGACCGGATTCGGTAGTTGCCGGCAGTCCGGCGTTCCAAAAGCGAACGGGACGACGGAAGGCGAGCAACGGTAGCCTTCCGGTAGCCGAGCGGACAGGGGATTTCACGGTCCTATTAATCGCGCACGAAGTAAATAATCTTGAACCAAGAAATCAGCTAACCACCGTACTCCTACCGAAGCTTCCCGCGTGCCTCCACCGGCCACAACTCCTCGACCCGGCCGTCGCGCACCCCCACGATCAGGTCGTGGAGGTTGATGGTCGTACAGACGTGGGGCGCGATGAACTCCAGCCGGTCCCCTATCTTGAACGTCGCGTCGGACTCGCTCGTGTCGATCCACCCGTGTTCCTCGCTGGCGTTGACGTACTCGATGTCGTCGCGGTGTTTCGGCACCGGCAGCTGCGGCTTGTCCAGCGAGAACGTCTTGCTGCCGCCGTCGACGACCAGCCTGTCGTCGTCAGGCACCGAAATCACCGTCGTCACCACGGTCGCCGCGCAGTCAGCTTTGGACACCTCCCAGGGCCGCAGTTCCAGTTCGCCCACGTCGTTGAACGGGTACATCCCCGGATTAATCTCGGTCACCACCGGGTGTCGGCAGCTATAGCGCGACGTCGCCGTGCCGCCGACTTTCACCTCCTCGACCGGCACGCCGGCGGCCTCGATGGCGTCGACGACCGCCTGGGCCAGCTCCATCGCCTCCCGGCAGTTCGCCTCGAACTCCTGTTCGGTCCCGGAGATCGACTTCACGTGAGAGTCGTAGGCCAGTATCCCGTCGAACGCCAGGTTCTCGGCCGCCGCAATCCGCTCGGCCAGCGCGACTGCGCCATCGGGGTCGACGCCCGTCCGGTGGAGCCCCATGTCGATTTCCAGAACCGTGTGAAGCGTCCGGTCGTGGGTTGTCGCCGCCTCCTGCAGCATGTCGATGGTCGCGGCCGAGTCCACCGTCGTCGCGAGGGCGTCGAGTTTTCCGTCGAGCCAGCAGAGGCGGGCGAGTTTCGACTCGCCCACAACCTGGTAGGAGAGGTAGATGTCGTCGATGCCGTTCCGGGCCATCGTCTCCACCTCGCCGAGGGTCTGACAGCAGATGCCGTGGCCGCCGGTGCGCTCGACCTCGAGGGCGGCGAGGTCGGCGTTCTTGTGCGTCTTGACGTGCGAGCGCAGCGCCACGTCGTGGTCCGCGGCGACCGCGGCGTACTCCTCGATGTTGCGCTCCATGGCGTCGAGGTCCGCCACCAGCGCGGGCGTCTCCAGTTGGTCCACGGAGTCGGTGAGCGACGGCCCCATCTCGTCGGTGGTCCAGGTAGTCATACCCGGATACCCCCCGGCTGTCGGCATAAGCGGCGGGGAACCGGGTACGGCTGCCGGTGTGGCCCCGGCGGTTTCAGTACCAGTCGGAACACAACACCGATAATCCCCCATCCCATTGCGTAGGGCAATGGAGCCACTCGTCACGTCGCTCACGGTGCCGTTGCGGTTCGTCGTCGGTCTCCTGGCCGCGGCCGTGGCCACGCTCGCGATGGACGCCGTCATGCCGCGATTCACCGACGGCGAACTGCCGCCGCAGATCGCCGCGGGCGTGCTGACGAGTCGACGCCCCGAGGACGCTCCGGGGGGCGTCGCCGACGCGATCCACTACACGGCGGGGCTGCTGACCGGCCCGCTGTTCGTCTGGCTCACCCTGCTGTTCGAGGGGGTACTCGGCGGTGCGTTCCTCGTTGCGACGCTGCTCGGCACGGTTGCGCTCTACGGGTTGATGCTGGGCTTCTTCCTGTTCGTCGTCCTCCCTCGCTCGCGCGTCGCCAATCTCCGGGTCCCACGGGTCCGTCGCGCGTGGGCGTTCGAGGCCGCGGTGTACGTCTTAGTCCTCGTTTCGTTCGCCACCGCCGGGACCAGGCTGCTGTAGTGGTCGCCGATTCGGTGGAACACGCGCGGCGGGCCCCGCATGCGAGGACGTGCGCGTCACGGACACGTTGACGGGGTGTCACGGACATGGCGACGATGATTGTCGAAGGGATTCGCGGGCACATTGTCGCGGGCGCTCCAAGCCGAGGCCGAGAGGATAAATCTCGTCGGTGACTCGTCGCTCTGCGTGTAGAGCGCACGTCGCAGGTCGCGAACGGAACTGCCACCGTGTCGCGGCGACCTACCGGAGCAGTCGGGAACAGGAGCCACAGAGGTTCTCCTCTTTTACGTCGACTTCACGGACCGTGGGGGAGAAGGACATCACGCATTTGCTGTTGTCGCAGTGTTCCAGCCCGAAGTTGTGCCCCATCTCGTGGACCACCTCCTTGCGGACCCGGTCGGCGAACACCGCCGTGGTCGGTTTCGTCGAGATGCCGCCGTCAGAGGAGGTGTTGAGCCGGTGGGTCGAGATGACCGACCCCTTCCCGTTCAGGTAGGCAAGCCCGAACACGTAGTTACGCTGGCGGTAGTAGAGATCCTCGGTGGTGATGGCGATGTTCTTGTCGCCGCTGCCGGTGTGGCTCGCAATCTCGATGAACTGCTCGGCCCGGTACTGGTCGCGCCCGCGGTCGAGCGCCTCCGTGGGAATCGGCTGTTCGTCTTTCACGCCGACCTCGCAGTCGTACACTGATCGGAGGGCCTCGGAGGCTTCGCGTTTCGCTTGGCTCGGTACCCCCCCCACGGGCACGATGTCGACGAACATACGAACGTTTAGACGAAGGGAGCCAATAAACCCTCGCCATGGCGCCGCCCACCGCGTCGCTCGTCAGCCGGTTGGCCGACGCAGGCAGGCTGTTAGAGGTGGGCATCGGCGACCGCCCCGGCGTCGCGGCTGGCCTCGTCGCGGCTGGCGCCGACGTCCGCGCGACGGACGTCCGCCGCGTCGCTGTCCCCCCGGCCGTCCGGTTCCGGGTCGAAGACGTGACACAGGTCGGATCTGTCGACGAGTTCCACGAGGTAGAGACCGTGTACGCGCTCAACTGCCCGCCGGAGCTTCACGAGCCAGTACGGACGATTGCCGCACGCGTGGACGCGACATTTCTGTTCACGACGCTGGGACACGACCAGCCGGAAATTCCGGTCGAACGGGAGACGCTCACCGGCGAGCCGGGGGCTGTCGACGAACCTGCACAGGCCATCACGCTCTACCGGGCGAACCCGCGTGAGGCGACGCGCCGACAGCGGCGATAGCCGACCCGCACCGGGGCCTTCCAGAGCATCCAGCCGGCCAGGAGCAGCGTCCCGAGCGAGATGGGGGAGGGCGGCCACGGAATGCCGTCCCCGTCGAACGCGTCGGTAGTGACGAATCCCGACGCACGTGTCCCGGGCAGCGTCGCCCGCGCCGGCCCGGTCATCTGTTCGTCTAGCCACGTAGCGGTGTTGGCATCACCCACCGCAGCGACGGTTGTCCCGAGGCGCCCCTCGTCGACGATGCGCGTCCCGCTGGAGAGTTTCGCCAGCACGCTCGTCAGTGACTGCTCGCCGTCGGTCACCGTCTGGATGCGGTCGTCGAGCATCGCCAACAGGGCCGCGCCCTTCCGATAGGCCACGTGGTCACTCTCCCACGAGTCCTGCTCGGCGAGCACCGCGTCGGCGTCTGCGACGCGTTCGCGAAGCTTCGCGGTCACGCGCCCCTCGTGGGCCGCCTGATACGCGAGATATTCGGCGGCGGCTTCGCTCAGCCACCGGGTCTCCTCGGTCGTCGGGAGCCGGAGCGCCGCGTGGGCGAACTCGTGGGCGACGGTTATCTCCCCGGCGTCTTCCTGCACCCAGATGTCGGTGCCGCTGGCACCCCCGTTCGCGCGAACCGCACCGGGAAGCACGAACGCCGTCACCGGCCTGGACGGGGTGACGCCCGCCTCCTCGTTCACCGTCCGCGCGAGCTCCAGGGTCCGCTCGGTGCCGACGCGGAACGAGACTGCTTCGGGGACGACGACCCGGACGGTCCGGCCGTCGACCGCCTCGGTTCGAACGCTGTGCGGGCCGAGGAAGACGAACCGCTCGCCGACGGCGACCTGTTGATCAGCGCTGACGACGCTGTCGGGCGACGCGGAAGCCTGGGCATCCCGGAGGCTGGTGCTGTACCTTGATCCCTCCGTCGTCCAGCGGACCTGATAGCGCGGTGAGGGGGCGAACGCCCAGTCGTCGGTCGCCTTGAACGGGCCGGCCTGGCCGACCGCCCCCAGCGGCGTCGCCCGTTGCTCCGAGAGGTCGAAGCTAGCGGTCAGCGTCGCGTTCCTGCGTCCCTCACGAAGACGGTAGCCATTGCCGTCGGCGACGAATCCGTCGTTCCCGGTGACGGTCACCATTCCGAACGCGCCGTCGAGGCGGACGTCGTCGGCCCCGGGCGGCGCGCGAACCGTCGCGTGATAGCGGACCACTGAGCCGACGCGCTCCACGTAGACGGAGAGGGTCGCGTCCGTCGAGGACGCGGCGAGTCCGGACTGGCTGGGTGCGGTGGCGCTGCCAGCGGCACCGGCGCTGCCGACCGGTATCACCATGGGGGCCAGCAACAGCGCTACGA
>CAYXXM010000071.1:0-9622 GCA_964469085.1 uncultured Haloferacaceae archaeon | reverse complement strand
GCTACCGAGGCGGACTCTACAACGAGAAATCTGCAGGTGGACGTAGCGGTTGAGGGCCGGCTTACAGAGAACGCAAAACGCGGGCTGCTCATCGGGGTTGACGGAGAACTCAGTGTGATGCAAGACGGATACGTCGAGGACAATCCCGTCGGCGGCGTGTACTATCTTGCGCCGGATGTCGCGCTGCGTGGGGATATTTCCGAGCCAATCTTATACGAGGTCGAAGACCTCCAATCGGTAGCTGTCGAAGAGACGCAGACGGTCTACTGCTCCCGTTCCCCCTAAAATCCCTCTTCCCACCGGAACGTCCCGTTGCGCTGCACGACCTCCCCGTCGATCTCCATCCGCGACTCCTCGCTCATGTCCGTAATCATGTCGACGTGGACCGCCGAGTCGTTGGCCTCCGCTTCCTCTCCCTCCGGGAAGTTCGAGGTGTAGGCCCGCCCGAGCGCGAGGTGGACCGTCTCGCCCATCTTCTCGTCGAACAGGATGCTGTCGGTAAACTGGTCGATGCCACGGTTCATCCCGATGCCGAGTTCGCCCAGTCGCGTTGCCCCCGCGTCGGTCTCCAGCACCTCCGCGATGACCTGCTCATTCTGGCCCGCGGCGTAGTCCACCACCTCGCCGTCCTCGAAGGTCAGGTGGACATCCCGCACGCGCTGGCTGTTGATGGTCATCGGCACGTCGAAGAACACCTCACCCTCCGTCGCATGCGGCGCGGTGAACACCTCACCCGAGGGGAGGTTGTGGGAGTCGTAGGCGACACTGGCGGCGGAGTTGACCGCAGTCCGGCCCTCGATGGACATCGTGAGGTCGGTCTCCTCCTTCACGAGTCGGACCTCGCTGCCTTCATCCAGAAGCTGCTTCATCGTCGCCATCTCGCCAGCGAGTTCCTCCCAGTCCCGGAGCACCGCGTCATAGACGAACTCCTGGTACGCCTCGTAGCTCATCCCGGCCTGCTGGGCCAGCGATCGGGTGGGGTGAACGGTCGAGACCCAGTCGGTGTCCATCCGCGCCTCGCGGATGCCCTCGGTTGCGCGGCTCTTGGCCTGCCGTTTCTCGGAAGGCACGTCAGCGGTGGCCATCGTGTTGCGGCCGCCGCCGAGGGACAGCACCGCGTCGGCGTTCTCGTAGAGCGCGAGTTCGTGAGGCGGGTCCTCGTCGAACTCACCGCTGTGGCTCCGGAGGTGCGCGCGGTCCATCTCGTCGGAGCCGTAGAGCGTGACGACGTTCGCGTCGCGGGCACCCAGTTCCGCCGCGACGGCGACGCCCAGGTCGTGTGCGCCCTCGCTGACTTTCACGACGACGTCGTCCCCCGACTCGATGCGGGCGCTCCAGTCGATCAGCGTCTCGGCGTGTGCGCGGATGCGGTCGTCCATGCCGGCGGGTCCGTGGCCTCCGTGGAAAACACCCGTGATTGGCGAACCCGCTGCTCGCAGGCGGTCCTGTCGATCTGCACCGAGGTACCCGACGCAGATGGTTGGGTCCAACCACCCACCATCTCCGTACCACAACGGCTACCTGCCAGTCGCCGTAGGGTCAGGTATGGAGCTGGGCGTCATCGGCCTCGGCCGGATGGGACAGATCGTCGTCGACAGAACCGTCGACGCGGGCCACGACGTGGTCGCGTTCGACCTCGACCCGGGGGCGGTGGCCGACGCCGCCGACGCGGGTGCCACGCCAGCCGACGGCATCGCAGACCTCTGTGACCGCCTGGGCGCAGAAAAACGCATCTGGCTGATGGTGCCGGCCGGCGACGCCGTCGACGCGACGCTCGACGAACTCGAACCGCATCTCGACGCGGACGACGTCGTCGTCGACGGCGGCAACTCTCACTTCGAGGAATCGACGCGTCGCGCCGACGCGACCGACGCGGCGTACCTCGACTGCGGCACCTCCGGCGGCCCCGCGGGCGCCCACCTCGGCTTCTCGCTGATGGTCGGCGGGCCGGCATGGGCCTACGAGGCGATGGTCCCCGTATTCGACGCCGTCGCCACCGGCCCGGAGGGGCACGACCGCATGGGCCCCGCGGGCTCGGGTCACTACGTGAAGATGGTCCACAACGGCGTGGAGTACGCGCTGATGCAGGCCTACGGCGAGGGGTTCGAACTGCTCGCGGCGGGGCGCTACGACCTCGACCTGGAGGCCGTCTCACGGACGTGGAACAACGGCGCCGTCATCCGCTCGTGGCTGCTCGAGCTCTGCGAAGAGGCGTTCCGTGAGGAGGGCAACGACCTCGGCGACGTGGCCGACCACGTCGCTGGCGGCTCGACCGGGACCTGGACGGTCCAGGAGGCGATGGCACAGGAAGTGCCGGTGCCGCTCATCTACCAGGCGCTCGCCGAGCGGTTCGGCTCCCGCGCGCCCGACGAGGGCCGGTTCGCGCGGCGGTTGGCGAACCGACTGCGGCACGGGTTCGGGCGGCATGAGGTCCACCGGGACCGGTAAACTCCGCGCCTCCGGCGCGGAGTTCTCGCGAGGAAACCGAGCGAGAGCACGGGAGAGCTTGCTCTCCCGGCGGAAAACGGCCTCGATACGCGAGGCGGTGAGTGGAACGAACCGCCGAGCGGGCTGTGTGGACCTGTAGAGTGAAGAACCGCCTTTCCATCGACACTACAGGTCGGCGTCGCGGAACCAGACCAGCCCGACGCCGACCGGAACCACGAGCCAGACCAGCAGGAACAGCAGCACCATCCCGTCCGAGAACACCGGCGAGAGCTGCGGGCCGAGCGCCTCCTGTGCGTTGGGGTTCGGGACGAAGCCGAACAGCATGCTGAACATCTGGATCCGAGCCTGCAGGTCCCCCATGAACAGGCTGTCGACCAGCGTCTTGTACGCCTGAATCGGGTTCAGCAGCTTCAGCGTCAGTCGGAGTTTGAACTGGCTCGCCGTCGAGAGCGAGAGCACGTCCGTCACCGCGCGGTTGACACCGCTGACGAAGAAGTTCCAGAGGAACCAGAACACCCCGAACAGCCCGCCGGCGCCGACGATGGCCTGCTGGTTCGTCCTGGCGGCCGCGGAGACGCCGACGGAGATTCCGACGAACACCACACCCAGCAGCGCCGTCAGCAGGGCGAACTGGACGTAGATGAGGAAGTTCAGGCCCGAGCCGGCGGGCAGCAGCGCGAGGAAGGCGACGAAGAAGCCGATGAGCACCGGCAGCGCGACGACGGCGCTGCGACCCAGCACCTTCCCGATGACCACGTCGTCACGCGAATGCGGCAGCGCGAGCAGCAGCTTCATCGTCCCCGACTCCCGCTCCCGGGTGACGGAGGCGTAGGCGACGACGATGGCGGTCAGCGGAATCAGGATGCCCGTTCCCTGCTTCAGGAAGAAGAGAAAGGTCTGCAGGATCCCCTGTGACTGCTGGGGGCTCCGGCCGCCGCCGAGATAGAGCTGGCCGATGGCGGCGCCGGCGAAGACGACGATGGAGAGCGCCGACAGCACCCAGAGCCAGCGCGAGCGCACCGCGTCCTGGAAGTCCTTCCGCGCGACGGCCTCCCAGCTCATGCGTCCACCTCCGTCGCCGCGGCGTCGTCCTCGGTGTACGCGAGGAAGAGGTCCTCCAGCGACGTTTCGCGGGTCTCGAAGTCGTGGACGGTGATGCCCGCGTCTTCGAGCGCGGCGATGACCTCCGTTTTCGCCTCGGAGTCACACTGCACCGTCACGGTGCCGCCGTCGGTCATCGCGGAATCGACGCCAGCGAGGCCGCGCACGGACTCCATCTGGTCCTCGGTGGCGGAGTCAACCGTTATCGAGAGCGTCGCGCCGCCGCCGACGGCCTCCCGCAGGCCCTCGACGGAGTCCCGAGCGACGAGGTCCCCCGCCCGGAGGATGCCGACGGTGTCACAGACCGCTTCGACCTGGCCGAGTACGTGGCTGGAGAAGAACACCGTTGCACCGCGAGATGCTTCCTCCCGAACGATTTCCCGCATCTCCTTGGCACCCGCAGGGTCGAGCCCGGAGGACGGCTCGTCGAGGATGAGGAGTTCCGGCTCGCCGACCAGCGCCATCCCGAGCGCGAGGCGCTGGCCCATCCCTTTGGAGTAGCCGCCGGCCTTCCGTTCGCCGTCGCCGTCGAGGCCGACCCGGTCGAGCACCGCATCCGGGTCGGCGTCGACGTCCTTGGACTCGATGGCGAACTCGATGTGTTGCCGGCCGGTGAGCCGATTGTACATCGAGAACCCCTCGGGGAGCACGCCGGTTCGCTCCCGGACGGCGACGCTACGCTCCTGTGCGTTCATCCCGAGTACCGAGACCGACCCCGCGGTCGGGCGGACGAAGTCAAGCAGCATGTTGATGGTTGTCGATTTGCCGGCACCGTTCGGACCGAGGAAGCCGAACACCTCGCCATCCGGCACCGTCATCGAGAGGTTGTCGACGGCGATGACCTCGTCGAACCGCTTGGTCACCCCGTCGAGTTCGATAGCGGGCATACCCCGGGGTTGCTTCGGTTCCCGATAAAGGGTTTCGGCTCGCCCGAGGCAGGAAAACTCGCCTTCGGCGAGGCAAACTGCCTCGATACGCGAGGCGGTGAGTGTAACGAACCGCCGAGCGTGCGGTGCCGTCCGCATCGGTGGAAAACTCGAAGAAGCGAGTGAGTGGCAAACTGCCTCGAGACGCGAACGGGGAGCGATAGCGAACCCCCGAGCCCGCGGTTCGGGGGCCCTCGAACCGCACCGCATCCCCCCTCAGAGTCGGTCGTCGGGGTCGTTGCTCTCGGCGACGCGCTCGGCCTCGGCGGCGTAGCGCTCGCGGGTCGTCTCGTCCTCGACCGGGTCGAGTTGGTCGTCGTCGACGTCCGTCGCAGCGGTGACGCCGTCACCGCGTGCGAGCGTGTTCAACGAGGCTTGTTTGGTGAACGCCTGTGTCCCGTCCGGCGTCGCGTAGGTGAGTGTGACGAGGTCCCGACTATCGACGTCGCGTTCGACGAGCCACGTCCGAATCATACGTGGGGCTACGACGGGCCGTGGTTTGTACCCGGCGGTAAGCACCGTCACGAGGGCGCCGGTACAGGGTGTACCCGGCGGTGGGTAGCGTCACGAGTGCGCCGGTACCGGGTGTACCCGGCGGTGGGCATCGTCACAAGTGCGCCGGTACGGGTTGTACCCCAGCGGTTACCATTGCCAGGAGTAGAAACCCGCCCCCGGGAGCGTCACGCTCAAACGCGTTCGGGAACTACAACTGTGGTAGATGGACCAACGCGGCGTTCGTGAGCGCGCGGCCGAGCTGCCGGCCGAGCCCGGGGTCTACCAGTTCCTCGAACGGAGCGACTCCGGAGCCGAGACCGTGCTCTACGTCGGCAAAGCCGTCGACGTGCGCGAGCGGGTTCGCACCTACGCCGACCCGCGGGGCGAGCGCATCCGGAAGATGGTGCGCCGGGCCGACGCCGTCGACGCCGCCGTCACCGACACGGAGACCCAGGCGCTGCTACTCGAGGCGAACCTCATCAAGCGCCACCAGCCGCGGTACAACGTCCGGCTGAAGGACGACAAATCCTACCCGCTGGTCCAGTTGACAGACCACCGTACCCCCCGCATCGAAATTACCCGCGACCCGGACGACGCGGCCACGGTGTTTGGCCCCTACACCCGAAAGGGCGAGGTGGAGACGGTGGTGAAGGCGATTCGGGAGGTCTATGGGCTCCGCGGCTGCTCGGACTACAAGTTCAGCAACCGCGAGCGGCCCTGCCTGGATTACGAGATGGGCATCTGCTCGGCGCCCTGCGTCGACGCCATCGACGAGGCGGCCTATGCCGAGGATGTCGAAAGTGCCGTTCGCTTCTTTGAGGGGGAAACCGGCGCGCTCACGGACCCGCTACGCCGGGAGATGGAGGCCGCCGCGCAGGGCGAGGAGTTCGAGCGCGCGGCCAACGCCCGGGACCGACTGGAGGCCGTCGAGGCGTTCCACGGCGGCGGTGGCGAGGCCGTCTCCTCGCCCGGCCACCAGCGGGAGGTGGACGTGCTCGCGGCGGTCGTCGAGGGCGATTCCGCCACCGTCGCACGCCTCCACGCCAGCGGCGGCCAACTGGTCGACCGGTCCCGGCACCGTCTCGACGCGCCGGCGGGGGAAGACCGGGTTGCGACAGTACTCTCGGCGTTTCTGACCCAGTACTACGCCGAGCGAGAGCTTCCGGACACCGTGCTGCTCGCCGAACGTCCTGACGACCAGGACGTGTTGGATTGGCTGGCCGCCGCCGGCGTCGAGGTGTCGGTTCCCGGCGCGGGCCGGGAGGGGAAACTCGTCGAACTGGCGATCAAGAACGCCCGAAACGGCGTCGGTGCCGACGACCCGGTGGGGGCGCTCGGGCAGGCGCTGTCCACCCATCGTCCCGAGCGCATTGAGGGATTCGACGTGAGCCACGCACAGGGGAAAGCCGCCGTCGGCAGCAACGTCTGCTTCGTCGGCGGCGACGCCGAGAAATCCGGCTACCGGCGCAAGCGGCTCTCCGACCGCAACGACGACTACGCCAACATGCGCGAACTGGTGCGCTGGCGGGCCGAGCGCGCCGTCGAGGGGCGGGACGACCGGCCCGACCCGGACCTCCTCCTCATCGACGGCGGCGAGGGACAGCTCGGCGCGGCGCTCGACGCGCTGGCCGAGACGGGCTGGGACGTCCCCTGCATCGGCCTCGCGAAATCCGAGGAACTGGTCGTGACCGAATCCGGGGTGGAGCGTTGGGACGACGACGCCCCGCAGCTCCACCTGCTCCAGCGGGTTCGCGACGAGGCCCATCGCTTCGCCGTGCAGTACCACCAGAGCCTCCGCGACGAGGTGAGCACCGCGCTGGACGAGGTCCACGGCGTCGGCCCGGCGACGCGAAAGCGGCTGCTTCGGCGGTTCGGCTCGGTCGATGCGGTCCGCGAAGCCAGCGAGACGGACCTGCAGGACGTGGCGGGCGTCGGTGAGAAGACCGCGGAGCGAATCGGTCGTCGGCTCTGACTACGGCTCCGGAAACCACGAGGGCTCACGCAGTAGCCACGCCGCGAGCGCCAGCCACGGCAGCGCCGCGAGCAGGCCCACCGGTGCCGGCCCGAGCAGACTGTTGGGCTGTCCCGCGAGGAACAGCAGCGAGATGCCGCCGATGGCGTTGATGGCGCCGTGGCCCACACTCGCCACCCAGACGCTACCCTCCTGGACGGTGAGCCACGCGAGGAACGTCCCGGCGCCGACGGTGAACGCGAGTAACACGAGCATTCCGGTCCACGGGAAGCCGGGATAGCCGAAGCCGTAGTTGTAGCCCATCGCCAGAATCGGCCAGTGCCAGACCCCCCAGACGACACCCGAGAGCACTACTGCGCGGCGTGCTCCAAGCGGGGCCAGCTTCGGCACGAGGTACGCCCGCCAGCCGAACTCCTCACCGAACGCGACAACGGCGTTCACCAGCGGGCCGACGGTGACCGCCGCGACCAACTGGCTAACGGCGATGAGCCACGGGTCTTCCACCCCGCCCACCTGCTCGCGGAACGTGGCCATCGTCGGATCGAACTGGGCCGGGAACGCGGCGAAGTAGAGCGCGGCGCCGACGACGACGAATCCGGCGGGTGCGAACCACGCGATGGCGTACTCGCGGAGCGCCTGCCGCGGTCGCGGACGGAACATGAGGTGGCGTTTCCCTTCGCCCGTCGCGAGCCGTGCAGCGACGTTGCCGATGGCTGGCCCGAACATGTACGCCGTCGGGAGTACCACCGTCGCGAGCGTGACCCCGGGAACGAGTTCGGGGCTCTCCCGCAGGCCACCGGTGAGGTAAATCGCGAGCGCCGTCGCCCACGACACGCCGAACGCGACCGCGAGAAAAACGGCGATCCGGCGACGCTCGATCGTTTCTGCTGTCGGAAATCGACAGGGCACGGCGACCCGTCGGCGTCGGCCCGGGAAAACGTTTCGGCTATCTATGAGATTTCGTCGTACTGCTCGGAGAGCTTCTCAGCCGCATCGTCCATCAGTTCGGCCTCGTACTCGGTGAGGTCCCAGTCGACGACCTCCTCGACGCCGTCGGCGCCGAGTTTTACCGGGACGCCGAAGGCGGTGTCCTCGTAGCCGAACTCGCCGTCGAGCACCAGACTCCCCGGCAGCACCTCGCCGGTGTCCCGGATGACCGCCTCGGCCATGTGGGCGACGCCGGTCGCCGGCCCCCACTCGGTTGCGCCCTTGCGCTCGATGACGTCCATCGCGGACTGCTGGAGGTCCGTCAGAATCGCCTCGCGTTCGTCCGCGGAGAAGGTTGGGTCGCGGCCGTCGACCCGGACCTTCGAGAACACCGGGACCTGCGCGTCGCCGTGCTCGCCGAGGATTGTCGCCTCGACGTTGCCGACTTCGGTGTCGAAACGCTCGGAGAGCACGTAGCGGAACCGCGCGGAGTCCAGGCGGCCGCCGAAGCCGATGACCGAGTGCCGGTCGCGGTCACCGGCCTCGTACAGGTGGCGATTGAGCAGGTCCACCGGGTTGGAGGTGGTGATGGAGACGAACTCGTCGTTGTGCTCGGCCAGCGAGGCGCCGATGTCCGCCATGATGGGCGCGTTGTCGCCAGCCAGGTCGATGCGAGTCTGGCCCGGCTTGCGCGGGATGCCCGCGGTGATGATGACGACGTCCGAGCCCGCGGTGTCCGCGTAGGTCCCCTGCCTGACCGTTGTGTTGGAGTCGTAGGCGATGCCGTGATTCGTGTCGGCCGCCTGGCCGACAGTCACGTCCTCCTGTTCGGGGATGTCCACGAAGACGAGGTCGTCGACGATATCTCGGAGCGCGAGGTTGTAGCCTGCGGCGGCGCCGACCGTGCCGGCCGCGCCGACCACGCTGACTTTCGTCATGACGCTCGGGAGTTGGGTGAGTCGGCGATTAAACCCACCGGATGCGGGTGCGTGATGCGTGGTTGATCGGTCAGATCCCCCCAGAACGCCTAACCCCACCCCGGCCAACCAGGCCCCATGGACCAACTGTTCGCCCCGTGGCGCATCGACTGGGTCGAGCGCGACCCCGAGGAGGACGAGATCGACGGCTGCCCGTTCTGCGTGCTGCCGGACCGCAACGCGGACCGCGAGAGCCGCATCATCGCCCGGAGCGAGCAGACGTTCGTCCTGCTCAACAACGCACCGTACAGCCCCGGGCACCTGATGGTGGTTCCCGGGCGCCACACCGGCAACTGGGACGACCTCTCGGACGCCGAACTGCTGGACCACGCCCGCATGAAGGTGGCCGCCATCGACGCACTGGAGTCGGGGATGGACGCCGAGGGCGTGAACGTCGGCGAGAACCTCGGCGGCGCCGCCGCAGGTGGCTCCATCGACGAGCATCTCCACACCCACCTGGTGCCGCGCTGGACCGGCGACACGAACTTCATGCCGATTATTTCGGAGACGAAGGTGATCGTGGAGGCGCTGGAGGCGAGCTACGAGAAGTTGCACACGGCGTTTTCCGGGTTGGATGTGGCGTCCGAGACGGCTGCAGGTGGGGCGGTTCGGTTGGAGTTCGAGTGAGGGTAGCTGATGAGCGTGAGAAGGATGACTGTATGGGTTGGTTAGGCAGCACCGCGAACAAGACCGCAGAGTGTGCTTGGACCGCAGACAGCATCGCTACCAGCACCGCGGAGTTCCCCTGAACTCTTGGACCGCGATGTGCCGGGCAC
>CAYXXM010000070.1:0-9746 GCA_964469085.1 uncultured Haloferacaceae archaeon | reverse complement strand
CGAACGCCGTCGGGTAGCCCACCAGCGTCGCCAACCCGCCGATTATCACCGGCCCGACGACGCCCCCGACGCCTTTCGCCGTCGAGCGCAGGCCCATCAGTTCGGACTCCCGTTCGGCCGGCGCGACGTCGCCGATGAACGCGAGTGCCCCCGTCGTCATGGCGGAGAACGCCGCGGCGATGATGACGAAGGAGAGGGCGGCGACGACCAGCCGACCCGGGCCGGCAAACAGCGTCGCGGCCGCGGCGACGAGCGCGAACGCGCCCGAACTTGCGATGCCGACGACGATGAGCGGTTTGCGTCCCCAGGCATCGGCGACCCGGCCGAACAGCAGCATGAACACCGTCTGCCCGGCGGGATTAATCGCCAGCAGCGCCCCCATCTGGAGCTCCGTCAGCCCGAGTGTCTTCGGGAGGTAGACCGGCATCAGCCCCATGAGTCCGATGACGGTGGCGTTGCGGAACGCCAGCGCGACGTAGAGCATCCAGAGCCCGTTGCGCCGCAGGTGGTCACGCTCGCCGACGGCGGGCAGCAGCCGGCGCCGCACCTCCGCGAGCAGTTCGCTCACGGTGGGCTGGCTGTCGGGCCGCGGCGCGTTGCTGTCGTCGAGGAACACCACGACGAGCGTCGAGAACAGGCTGATACCGCCGATGACGAGATAGAGCCCCTGCGGGGCGAGCATCCCCAACAGGACCCCGACCGCGAGTTGGCCGCCCGTGAACCCGGCGGCCCGCGCGGAGTTGAAGAAGCCGAGCGCGCGCCCGCGCCCCTCGTCGCCGCCGCGGGTGGAGACGGCCGCAAGCATGACGGGCGCGAACCCGACGGCGAAGATTGCATAGAGCCCGCGGGCCAGGACGGGGACCCAGACACCCGAGAGGGCAAACAGTGGGAGTATCGCCAGCGTGGCGCCGAGGCCCGTCACCACGAGCACCGTGCGGCGCCGGCCGGTCACGTCGGCGACGGCGCCCCAGAACGGCGAGAAGATAGTCATCCCGAGGAAGTACGCGGTCGTGACCAGGCCGACGACGAGCGCAGAGGCGTCGTTCCGGCCGAGGTAGAACGCCAGCCCGGTGCCGAGCAGAATGCCCGACGCGAAACGCGCCGCCGCGGCGACAGCGATGAGTAGTAGCTGGCGAGAGTCCTCGGAGAGCACAGGTCTTGTTCGATCAGCACGGATAAAGTGGCCGTGGTTCCGGCCAGCTCTGACAGCAACTCCCACGGCCGCGGCCGAAACCTGTCCGAGAAGGAAAACCTGACCGAGAAGGGTACACTCTTTTCCTGCCCGGCGTGACTTCCCCGCATGAGCGATCCCGACATCCTCCTCCTTCGCGGGAAGGTCCACGGAATGCCGAACTCACAGTACGCCGCGGCGCTGCGTGAGCGCCTGCCCGAGGCCGACATCGCCGTCGCCGAGACGCCTGCCGAGGAGCGTGAACTCGTCGAGACCGCCCGCATCGTCTCCGGGTTCAACATGGACGAGGCGCTCATCGAGCGTGCCGAGGAGATGGAGCTGTTCGCCTGCTGTTTCGCGGGCACCGGCCACCTCCCGCTGGCGGCGTTCGAGGACGCTGGCGTCGTCGTCACCAACGCCTCGGGCGTCCACGGCCCGAACATGGCCGAGTACGTCGTCGGCGCGCTCGTGGCGATGGCGCGGGACTTCAACCGCGCGCGCCGCCAGCAGGACGACCGTCTCTGGCAGGCGTTCGGCAGTCGGGAGCTGAACGGGTCGACCGTGACGGTGGTCGGCCTCGGCGCCATCGGCACCGCCGTCGTCGAGCGCCTGGAGCCGTTCGGCGTGGACACCATTGGCGTGCGCTACACGCCCGAGAAAGGCGGGCCGACCGACGAGGTGCTCGGGTTCGACGAGATTCACGACGCGCTGGCCCGGACGGACGCGCTGGTGCTCGCCTGCCCGCTGACCGACGAGACCGAGGGGCTCATCGACTACGACGCGTTCCGCACCATGCAGCCCAACGCCCATCTCGTGAACGTCGCCCGCGGCGGCGTCGTCGACACCGAGGCGCTGGTGCGCGCGCTCCGCAGTCACCACATCGAGGCGGCGTTCCTGGACGTGACCGACCCGGAGCCGTTACCGAGCGACCACCCGCTCTGGGGGTTCGACAACGTGACAATAACGCCCCACAATGCTGGCCACACGCCGAACTACTACGACCGGCTCTCGGATATCGTCGCGGAGAACTACCGGCGGTTACAGGCGGGCAAGGAGTTGCAGAACCGGGTACTGTAGCGGCGTCGGTGTGTTTATGTGCTAAGGAGCGGAGGCTCAACGGTATGGATTGGAACCTGCTCGCTCGCGGCGTGTTCGGCTACGCGCTCGTCGGCGGCGGCGGTTCCGTCGCTGCGGTCACCGTCCTCACCGAGGGCATTATGCCGCTTTTCGTCACGGGCCTCGTCGGCATGGCGCTCCTCCTCTTCGTAGGCGGCGGTTCCACGAACGTGCGGATGGGGACGGTCGGAGCAAACGCCGAAGCGGGCGGCCTCCGCAGCGGCATCGTGGACCCCGCGGACAACCAGCGCACGTCCATCGGGTCGGACCTCAAACTGTTCTTCGTCGGTGGCGGGCTGGTGGCGGTATCGATCGCCTTCCTCGCGAGCGGGCTCTACCGGTTGGTGTAGCGCCCTGCGGACCTTCCCTGCCTCGTCGCTCGAAAGAACTCAGACCCACCCCTCCTCGACCAGCAGTTCGCCGTTGAGAATCGACGCCCCGGCGGCCCCGCGGATGGTGTTGTGCGCGAGGCAGTTGTACTGGACGCCCTGCGGCGTCTCGCGCAGGCCGCCGGCGGAAATCTGCATCCCCTGGCTGCGCATCCGGTCCAGTCGTGGTTGGGGCCGCTCGGGGTCGTCGAAGACGAAAATCGGTTCCTCGGGCGCGGAGGGGAGGTCGATACCGTTGAACGACGCGAGGGCCTCGTGGACCGCCGCGGCGTCGGGGCTCTCTGCGAGTTCGGCGAAGACGTTCTCCAGGTGGCCGTCCAGGGACGGCACGCGGTTGCAGGACGCGGCGACGTCCACGTCGTGCAGCGTGAGGTCGCCGTCCTCGACAGTGCCGAGCAGTTTTCGGGACTCGCTCTCCATCTTCGCCTCCTCGCCGCCGATGTGCGGGAGGACGTTATCAAGAATCTCCATCGACGTGACGCCGGAGTAGCCAGCGCCGGAGACGGCCTGGAGCGTGGCGACGTGGACGCGCTGGAGGCCGTACTCCTCCAGGGCGGCGAGCGTGGGGACCATCGTGATGGTCGAGCAGTTCGGGTTCTTGACGAGCGCGCCGTCCCAGCCCCGCCCCTCGCGCTGGGTCTCGACGAGGGCGAGATGGTCGGCGTTCACCTCGGGGATGGTCAGTGGGACGTCCTCGGCCATCCGTTCGTTCGAGGAGTTCGAGGAGACGACGTAGCCCGCGCGGCAGAGTTCCGGCTCGACGTCGGCGGCGACGCCGGAGGGAAGCGAGGAGAACAGCAGGTCGAGCTCCACGTCCGCCAGTGCCTCGACGCTCGTTTCCCGGACCTGCATCTCCGCAACGTCGGCGGGAATGGGGGTGTCGACACCCCACTTGGCGGCGTCGCGATAGCGAGTTCCGGCGCTCTCGGGGCTGGCGGTGACCGCCGCGACGTCGAACGTCGGGTGGTCGTCGAGCAACTGGACGAACCGCTGGCCCACGGCGCCGGTGGCGCCGAGGAGGCCGACACGGACAGACATTGACGTGGGTCGGAGTGGCACGCCTAAGTGCGTTCGGGTTTTCCCGAGATAGCCCGCCAACCGTCGGATTTCGGGTGTTTTGGACATTCGCGGCGTAACGGTTGGGAATCCTCGGCCGCTGCGCGTGGTTGGTGAGGAATTGTCGTTGCAGATGACCACGGCGATGGCCGGGCGTGGTCGTCGCAGAGGGCACGGCGATGGCCGGGCGTGGTCGTCGCAGAGGGCACGGCGCCTGTCGGGCGTGGTCGTCGCAGATGACCACTGTACCTGGCCGGCCGTGACCGTCGCAGTGACTGCACCACCGGGCGGCCCATATTGAGGCCCACACAGGCGGAAGGCGTAAACAGCGCCCAAAGTAAGTGTGGAGTGCGTGCCTTCAATCCCCGCCCGAGTACTCCCGTTTCGGGAGCGATGATCGCGCGGCGAACCCGGGTACGCGACAGGGCTCGTGCTGTCCCGTATCAGCACACTGGACGGCCTCGCCGTCCCGCTCGTGGCGTAACCACCTGCCCGGCACGAGGGTTAGCCAGCCGACGCGGCACACAGCCCCGGGATGAGGCTGGCAGTTAGTGTTCCGGGCGACACGCACCCCTGAGCGGCGTCGCTACCGTTTCGCAGTCACCAGAAACGTCTCCGACCGAACCGCGTCGAACGCGATGTCGAATCCTGCCTTCTCCAGCGCCGCGACGGCGTCGACGAGGCGGAAGCGCTCGTCGAGCGGTGGCCCGCTCTCACCGTTTCCGTTGGCGTCCCAGTCGGCAACGACCAGTCGCCCGCCGGGTCGGAGCACACGGGCGAGTTCGGCCATCGCCGCCTCGCTGGCGAACTCGTGATACGTCATCGTCGAGAACGCCGCGTCGAGGCCGTCGTCGTCGAACGGCAGGTCAGCTACGTCCGTGGTGACCAACTCCACGTTCGCTGGAACGCCTTTATCGCGGTAGCGGTCGTGCATCGCCGTCTGGACATCGACGGCGTACACCTGATCGGCGGCGGGCGCCACGTCATCGGTGAAAAAGCCGGTACCACTCCCCAGGTCCGCGACGGTCTCATTCCCGGAAAGCGCCAGCGCCCAGCGCAGTTCCTCCGCGGAGAGATATCGGTAGCGCGAGCCGGCGTCTTCGAGCCTGTCGGCCTTCTCGGCGTCGAACGTGTGGTGGCCCATACCGGCTACTGTCGCCCCCATGGTGTAACGTTTGGGTGGGGACCGCTCCCACAGGACCGAAAGGGTTCTGCTGAGGCGGACGAAACGCCACCCATGGACGATGTCCCGGAGGCCCGGGAACTCGACGGGACCACTGTCGAAAGCATGCTCCAGGCGGTCGATTCAGCGTTGACGCTCGAGGACGCGACGCCGACCGAACGGGGGTTCTGCTCGGTCTACCACGTCGAAGCGACCGAGGATGGCGATCCAGCAGAGCTCTACCTCAAAGCCTCGCCCGACGAACAGGCGTGGGCCATCCCGACGGAGGCTCGCCTGCAGGCCGTGCTCGACGCCAACACCTCGATTCCCGTTCCCGACGTGCTCGGTGTCGTCGACGACCACGAGGCGCTGCCGACCCCCTTTTACCTGATGCGTGCACTGGACGGCGTCGAGGCCGACTACGAGCAGGTCGGGTACGTCGACGACGAGGTACTCCGGCGGTTGGCACGAGAGACCGGGGCCTATCTGGGCGACCTCCACAGCGTCCCGGCGGGGGATGCGTTCGGACACGTCCGACACGCCGGCCCAGCACTGCGCGGCGACGCCCCGTCGGGCCACCCTGACAGCCTAACCGTCGGCGACGGCCGGGACGACTGGCCAACGTACCTCCGAGAGCGCGTCGATGCCGAACTTGACCGGCACGCTGACTCGGCGTTCTCGGCGCTGACACCCGAGTTGGAGCGCTGGTTCGACGACGCCATCGCTGGGCTGGAGGGCCCATTCGACCCGGTCCTGGGCCGGAACGACCACGGCCTGCACAACCTCCTCATCGACCCGGAGACGGGCGAAATCACCGGCATGCTCGACTGGGGCTACACGCTGGCCGTGCCTGCGTCGTTCGATTTCGCGTTCGCGGCGTATCTCTACAGCGGTGCATTCCTCGCCGGGGTTCCGACTGTCCGGGACCGGCGCCCGCTCGTTCGCGACGCGATGCTGGCTGGCTACCGCTCGCGTGCGCCAGACCGGGCCACCGCCGTCGCGGACAACACGCCGTGCTACGAACTGCTGGCGATGGTGCGGATCATGAACGATTTCCACCACCTTACGCTGCCCGACGGCGCCGAATCAGCGGTGATGGACCGCATTCGGGCGGACGTGCGGGAGATTCTCGACGGCTGAGCGGGGGCATCCTCAACTCGGAGTGCCGCATCCGCAACGCACAGGGCAGTACCTCGACTGCTGGTCCGGTTTTGGCCCCCTACTCGTGCCGGAGCGCGTCGATAGGGTCCGTGCGGGCGGCGTCCCAGGCCGGATAGATGCCCGCGACGACGCCGACGGCGATGCCGACGCCGACGGCGACAGCGAACCATTCTGGCGCGAATGCCACTGGGAAGTCGAGATACGACGCAGCCGCGTAGCCGCCGGCCAGGCCGACGAGCGTCCCCAGTAGCGAGCCGACGACGCCCAGAATCACCGACTCGACGAGGAACAGCTGGACGATGTCTCGCTTGGTTGCGCCGACGGCCTTCATGATGCCGATTTCGCGGGTCCGCTCGGTGACGCTCACGAGCATCATGTTGGCGATACCGATGGCGCCGACCAGCAGCGAGATGACCGCGATGCCGGTGATGAAGCTCGTGAACGTGCTCAGGATACCCTGAATCTGCTCGACCAGCTGTTCGTTCGTCACCAGCGATATCTCGTAGGAGTCGGGTTCGAGTTCACTCGCGTCGGAGGCGTTGACGAGATAGTCCCGCGCGGCTGGCTCCACGTCGGTGACGCGCTCGTAGCTCGTCGCTCGAATCGTCAGTTGGGGGTAGGCACGCTGCTGATCACCGGTCGATGGGCTCTCAACAGTTCCAGTGTAGAGCGGATCGGTCGGCACGTAGATGGCCGGCCGCTGGGCCCCACCGAACGCCCCCGAGTCGGAGGCGTTGAGGATGCCCACGACAGTGACGGTATCAGAGCTGTTCTCACTGTAGGTGAGCGTGAGTTCGTCGCCGACGCTGACGTTCTCCGCGAACATCGTCGCCGCAGCGGGGTTGAGCACCGCCTCCTCGGCGCCCTGCTCGAAGGCGCGGCCATCCTCGAAGCTCTCGCCGTCGAACCCGGCGGGGGTCGTCGCCGTCACGCTCTCCCAGGCAACCGTTCGGTTGTCGTGTTCGAGTGACGTGACATCGATGGAGCCGCGGGGAACGACAGCGTCGACGTGGTCGAGCCCCCGGAGTTGCTCGACGTCGTGTTCGGTGAACACCGCGATGTCACTGCCGCCCCCCGGACCACCCTGCTGGTTCGCCGGGCCGACCGAGACGCCGATTACCGGGCTGGATGTCGCCACGTCGCCGACGACGGCGGCCTGCAGGCTCGCGCCGAGTGTAACGAACGTGATAACCGAGCCGACACCGATGACCACGCCGAGCACCGTCAGCACCGACCGGAGTTCGTGGCCCCGAATCGCCCGCCAGCTCATCCGTATACTCTCTGCGAGTTTCATCGGCCTCCCTCCCCGGCGACCCGGCGCTGGTCGATCTCCTCGATACGTTCGATATCCCCGTCGAACAGGTGGACGACGCGCGCTGCGTGTTCGGCGACGACGCGTTCGTGGCTGACGACCAGAATGGTGTTGCCCGCGGCGTTGAGGTCCTCGAACAGTTCGAGGATTTCCGCCTCCGTCTCGCTGTCCAGGTTCCCCGTTGGCTCGTCGGCGAGGAGTATTGCCGGGTCGTTCGCGAGCGCACGGGCGATGGCGACGCGCTGGCGCTGGCCGCCAGAAAGCTCGTTCGGCTGGTGGTCGAGTCGGTCACCCAACCCGACCCGGTTCAACAGTTCAGTGGCCCGCTTCCGGCGGTTGGAGGGGCCGACAGCCTGGAACGTCATCGGAAGCTCGACGTTCTCCAGGGCGGTCTGCTGGGGCATGAGGTTGAACGTCTGGAAGATGAAGCCGATTTCCTCGCCCCGGAGCGCAGCCCGCTCGCGGTTCGAGAGCGAGGTCACGTCGACGTCGTCGACTTCCACGACGCCTGCCGTCGGCGTGTCGAGACAGCCGACGAGGTTCATCAGCGTACTCTTGCCCGAGCCGCTGGGTCCCATCACCGCCGTGTAGGAGCCACGGTCGATGCGGAGGTCGACGCCGTCGAGCGCGTGAACCGGCTCGCCGCCCATTTCGTACGTCTTGCGCACGTCCCGGAGTTCGACCGCCGCCGTCTTCGCCGCAGTTGGCTCGTTCTCCGTCTCCGTCCCGACTTCGGATTCACTCATTCGTTCCCTCCGCACGGAGCGTCGACTCGACGTAGCGCTCGACCTCTCCGCGGACGGCGCTCCGGTCCACACCCTCGGACGTGACCTGTCTGATCATCGCACCGGTGATGAGTGTCACCAGGAACTCCGCAACCCCGTCGGGGTCCACGTCCCGAAAGGTACCGTCGTCGACGCCGTCCCGGATGGCCGCCGCGAGGCTCTCGCGAAAGAACCGGTCGTGCTGGGAGAACTGCTCCTCGTAGCGCTCGTCGTGGGCGGCCTGCGCCCGGAGTTCGACCATCGCGGCGAGAAACTGCTCGGCCTCCGGCGGAGCCGTCTCGGTCAGCATCTCGTCGAGGGCGGTATCGAGGCGGCCGTCGGGCCCCTCCACGGCCTCGTCGGGAACGCCCGCCTCGAACTCTTCGAGCATGTAGTCTAGAAAGGCCAGTAGCAGTTCGTCCTTGTCCTCGTAGTGGTGGTAGAGCAGCGACTTGCTCTTCTCGAACGCCTCGGCAATACGCTGGACCGTCAGCCCCGCGTAGCCGTGTTTGCGGAGCGCGTGGTACGTGGCGACCATGATTTCCTCCTCGGTTCCATCCGGATCAGCGAGGAACGGTGGCGTCTCTCCCATACTGAACGAATATTCAGTCAACACCAATAAACCTGTTGACTGAACGTTCATTCACCTTTGGCGGTTGCGAGAGCGCCGCAGTACGGGGGTTCCGGGAGAAACAGCGAGCGGTCAGTTCGCGTTGTTGGCGTCGTCGGTGCCGCCACCCGCGAACTCGGTCGTACACCAGTGACAGAAGCCGAGGTCGGCGTCGACCGGTTTCCCGCAGGCGGGGCAGTCGACCGTTCCATCCTCCGCTTCTGCCGGCGTGCGGTCGCCGGCCATCTCCGCAGGTGCCGTATCCGCGTCGGTCGAGACCTCGCGGCGGGCGATGAGGAAGGCGTCGAGCGCGCTCGCCAGGCCGATGAGCGCGCCGGGGAGTATCGTCATCGGGTCGACCGGTTTACCCGCGAGGATGTCGACAGCAGCGGTTTCGGGAACGAACGCGACGGAGACGGCGAACGCGACGCCGAACCAGAGGATCGCGCGGAGCCAGCGTCGCAGATAGATGTGGCCGAACCCCGTCACTAACAGCCCGAGCAGCGCCGCGACGAACGGACGGGCACGGGCCGGAACGAGCGCCATGGGTTGTACCGGGCTCTCGGCGGCTAAAGCGTTCCGTCCCTTCGCTGGCCGAACCCTCAGTCAACCCAGCGCAGGACGCTCGCGGCCCACGTATACCCGGTGCCGGCAGCCAGGAACAGGACGACATCGCCCGTCTCGACCTGTGCGGCGACCTGCCGGAACGAAAGCGGCTGGCCCGCACAGAGCGCGTAGCTCTCGCTGGCGCACGCGGTCTCTGCGCCGAGCCTGTCGGCGATGTCGGCGGCGGCCGACCAGACGATGTGGTCCTTGCACTCCGAGCCGTGGTACAGCACCAGGTCCAGGTCGGCTGTGTCGACGCCGGCAGCCGCGCTCGCGTCGCTCCCGGGGGACACTGTCTATCTCTCCCAGGACCTCGAGTTCGAGGCGCCGGTTCGGCCCGGCGACACCATCCACGCCACCGCCAGCGTCGCGGAGACTCTCGGAAACGACCGGCTGCGG
>CAYXXM010000069.1:0-9879 GCA_964469085.1 uncultured Haloferacaceae archaeon | reverse complement strand
GGCCAGGGTTCGGAGCCCGGGGCGGCCGCCGAATCCAACGGGGAGGGCCGGCCCTACGCCTTCTACGAGACGCAGGGTGGTGGGTTCGGCGGCCGCGCCGGCAAGGACGGGATGGACGGCGTCCACGTCCACATGAGCAACACGATGAACACCCCGGCGGAGGTGCTGGAGACGGCCTACCCGCTCCGGATTCTGCGCTACGCGCTCCGTCCCGACTCCGGCGGCGCGGGCGAGTTCCGCGGCGGCCTCGGCCTCCGACGGGATATCCAGGTCCGGAACCACACCGCGCGGTTCAGCCTGCTCGCCGACCGCCACCAGCACGCACCCTACGGGCTGGCGGGCGGCGAGGACGGCGAACCCGGGGGCGCGTACCTGTACGAGGATACGGACGCGTACGCCGCACAACGTGAGGGCCCAGCAACCGTAGCCGGGGGCGACGAGGAAGCGGACGGGACGAGTGATGGACCGCCGCTCGTTGCCGGCGTCGAGAAACTTCCCCAGAAATCCGTCCACGACCTGCCCGCCGGCAGCGTCGTCAGCATCCGCACGCCCGGTGCGGGTGGCTACGGCGACCCGGGGGAGCGAGCGCCGCGGGCGCTGGCGCGGGACCTGCGACTCGGGAAAGTCACCCCGGAGGCCGTGCGCGAACGGTACGGCGTCGACCCGGACGTTTTGGCCGATTCCCTCGATGGGCCCGCCGAGTAGACCGCTGGTCGCCGCCATTGGGCGAAGCCACCGCCCCTGAACGGAACCGGGGTATTTTACACTCCGGTGAGAATGTCACCTCATGTCCGGAGACGAGGGCCCCGACGTGCCGATCTACTGCCCGGCCTGTGACACGACCACCCGTGTCCCGCTGGCTGACCTCGAGACACGCATCGAGCGCCACAACGAATCGGTGCACGACGGCGAGGAGCACGCGCAGGTCGACCCGGAGCTCGCCGAGGCGTTCCAGGACCTGGTCGTCGAGGACATGGGGCTGCTCGAAGACGACGAGTACGACGACGCCTGATTCCGTCGGCGACGGCGAGCGCACCGCGGTCGGCCAGCATCTGGATGGCGAGCGCGGTGGCGGATTTCATACAGGAGGCGACGCACCCTCCATCTCCGGGGACCCGGTCAGTGGTTCCGCCTCGCCCTGCTACCTGGGTCGCCCGTTCCGAACGGCAGCGTCCACTGGAGAACGCTTATGCAACACCCGACCGCTTCACCGTGTAGTGCTCCAGGACCGTCGGAGTCAAACCGAGACCATCGGGTTCGTGCTGGTGTTCTCGCTCATCGTGCTCACCGTCGGCGTCGTCCTCACTGTCGGCTACGGCGGACTGCAGGATGCCCGCGACGCCGAGCAGGTGAACAACGCCGAGCGCGCCTTCGACGTGTTCGCCAACAACATCGAGGATATCACCCGCCGGGGGGCCCCGAGCCGCGGAACCGAGATACGGCTGAGCGACGCCACCCTGCGGTCGGGCGCCCCGACGTATCTCAACATCACCGGGGTGAACGCCGACGGAAGCGAACGCTACAGTTCGGGGAACTACAGCCTCGACCCCGTGGTCTACCGGGCCGGTGACACGCGCATCCGGTACGCGGGCAGCGCCATCAGCCGGATTCAGACCGACGGCTCGATACTCCTCGAAGAGCCGACGTTCGTTCTCGACCCCGCCCACACCATCATCCCCATCGTCCAGCTCTCGGTCGAAGACACCGCCGTCGGCGGCTCACAGACCGTGCTCGTTCGGGCCGACCGGCGCCTCCGCCGGGTCGTCATCGACGAGAACGACCAGGTCGACACCCTCCAGATGAACGTCTCCACGCCCGCCCCCGACCCGTGGGAGGCGTATCTCGAGGAGGAAGGGATGGCCTGCAGCCGGACCCCTGGCAGCGGTGACCGGGTGAAACTCACCTGCACGATGGACGACGTCGAGCGGGTCAAGATCGTCTGGTACGAGATCAAGGTCACCTTCCAGTGACGGTCAGAACGCCACGGGAATCTCGATGACCGTCGGGCCGTCGCGTTCGAACGCCGTCGATAGCGCCGCCGGTAGCTCCGCGGCCAGCGACTCGACGGCGACACGCTGGCCCGCGGCACCGAACTCCTCGGCCAACCCGACGAAGTCGGGGTTCGCGATGTCCGTCGCCATCGTCCGCCCGTACTGGGCGCGCTGGACGTCCTCCAGGATGTCGTAGGAATCGTCGTTCAGCACGACGATCGGGACGGCGAGGTCGTACTTCACCGCCGTCGCGAGGTCGCCGACGGTGAAGAGGAAGCCGCCGTCGCCGACCAGGCCGACCACCTGGCGCTCGGTCCCCACCGCGGCGCCGAACGCCGCCGGCGGGGAGAACCCCAGCGTGCCGTACCCGGACGGGAAGTGGAAGCCCCCGGGCTCAGCCATCGGGAAGACGCTCCGGCCCTCGTAGCAGAGTTTGGTCATGTCGTTGACCACCACGGCGTCGTCGTCGAGGCTCTCCCGCAGGACCTGCAGCACCCGGTGGCGGTCGTCCTCGTCGGCGGTCTCCGCGAGCGAGGGCGGCGCGACGTCGGCGACGGCCCCGGCCGCGTCGCCGGAACCGACGCGTTCCCCGACCAACCGCTCGTGCAGCCCCTCGACGGCCGCGGCTGCGTCGCCGACGATGCCCACCGCCGTCTGGTTGTTCTTGCCGAAATTGGTGTAGTCGATGTCGACGTGCAGGAGTTCCTCCGGGAACTGTACGTCGCCGGTCTCCTGCTCGCTCAGTTCGGTCCCGACGGCGAGTGCGAGGTCCCGCGAGGCGACGAACTCCGAGATGGGGTCGCTGCCCACCGTCAGCCCCGGACAGTTCGGGTGACTCGCCGGTACGATGCCTTTGCCGGCCGCCGTCGTGACCACAGGGATGTCCACTGCCTCGACGAACGCCCGGACTTCGGCCGCGGCGTCGATGGCGCCACCACCGACGACAAGCACCGGCTCGTCGGCTGCCGCGACGCGCTCGGCTGCCTCATCGAGACGCGCCTCGTCGGGCATCGGTGGCGACGACGGCTCGCGGTCGACGAACTCGACGGTGTCCTCGCGTTCGAGCACGTCGGTCGGAATCTCGATGTGGACCGGGCGCGGCCGGTGGCTGTCGAGGTAGTCGAAGGCCTCAGCGATGGCCCCGGGAACATCGCCAACTTGCTCGACGCGCTCGCTGTAGGCGGCGATGGACTCCATCACGCCCTGCTGGTCTTTGAGTTCGTGGAGCAGCCCCTTCCCCCGGCCGCCTTCGTTGGTGGCGTTGGCCGTCGAGATGACGAGCATCGGCGAGGAGTCGGAGTAGGCCTGCCCGACGGCGGTGGCGACGTTGGTCACCCCTGGGCCGGTGATGACCAGCGCGACGCCGACGTTGCCGGTGGTCCGGGCGTAGCCGTCGGCCATGAAGCCGACGCCCTGTTCGTGGCGTGCGGTGACGTGGTCGATGTGGCCGTCGACCAGCGCGTCGTATAGTTCGAGGTTGTGAACGCCCGGGATGCCGAACGCGACTTCGACGCCCTCGCGTTCCAACTGCTCGACGACTGCGTGGCCGCCAGTGAGTCGCTGCATGCCTGAACCGGTGTGTGGCGGGTAGGTAGTTCTTTCTGCGGGGTGTGTGGGTTGCCCGTTCTGGAGCTCTCTGTGGTTCCCTCCGGAACAGCCACAATCTCGGGATGGGCGAGTCCGGGTGATCAGGCGTCCCGCCAATCGGCGGCGGCAGCCGCCTACAGCCCCTCCAGGAGCCGCCCGGCGAGCAGGCCGACGCGGATACACTCTGCCAGGGCCCGGAGGAGCGCCTCCACCTCGTCGGCGTCGAGTTCGAGGGACGCGTGGAACTGCGCGGGGTCGTCGCCGGCGCGGGGGTACGCGAGGTCGACCTCGAACGTCGCGATGCCGCCGGTTCGGTCGTGGGGGTAATCTGCAGTACCCATGAGTGTGAATAGATATCCGGTCCGGAAGAGGGCGAGCCGACCCGTTCCGACGCGTTCCTGAGTGTGGAGAACCGGGTGACTGGGGGTTGGTCACCTGTTCCGAGCGGGGTTCCGGGGGTTGCTCTCCAGAGGGTCGGCGGAAAGCTCGCCGCGAAATTCGCCGGACTCGCTGGGATCCTGTGAGCGTCGCGAACGAGGGTACAGCGAGTCCACGACTGGAGTGACTGAGCGAAGCGAAGGAACGAAAGGAGTGGACTCGCTGGGAGAGCGCAATCTGGGGTCCTGTGCAGCCGTCGAGTTCCTGCGTCGAGTTGGCCTTTTCTCTCATTTACTTCTCCTCCAGGTGCTGACGTCGGACCGCCATCTTCTCGTCCGGCTGACGGGCGTCGTAGTGCCGATACAGAACCTCGAGCGAGACGTTCGTTCGCTCCGAAACGACCTCGGGCGAGACGCCCCGGGCGAGGTGGTCAGTGATCGACCCGCGGCGCCATCCGTGAGGCGACCGGGCGCTGGGACACTTGCTCGGCGTGTTGGGTGCGCCGTAGGCCTCGCAGCTATCCTGTTCGCGGTCGTGAGGACACTCCGCCCACCGGCAGGGCTGCGTCCAGCGGTATGAGATATCCCGGACGGTCGAGTCGCTGACGCGACCCTGGCGGGTCGTGAACAGTGGCTCCCGCCCGTGGTCGTCGGTGACGTCCTGCCGGTGGACGTCGATATACTCCTCGAGGAGGTCGAACAGCGGCTCGCCGAGCCAGACCCAACGCTCTCCGTGTTTCTTGTTCTTCAGCGGGGTGTCGGTCTCGGGTCGGTGCTGCACGGCGAGCGCGTGATCCTCCGGGCGGAGATCGTCGACGTCGAGGGCTCGAGTACCGCCGAGTCGGATTCCCGTGTTCCACCAGAGGGCAACGATGACGTGCTCCCTGGTCGCCCGCCGGTAGCGCTCCAGGTAATCGAGAATCTGCTCTGAGGTCTCGTCGTCGACCATGACGTCACGGGACTCGGCACCGTCGGCGACGTCCGGGGGATTGACGCGCTCGCGAATGCCGGGCTCCACCGCGTCGAGGTCGGCCCAGAAATCCAGGGCAATACGGATCGCCGACAGCTCCTTCTGGAGTGAAATGGGTTTCACTTCCTGCCGTCGGTCGTGTACGTAGTCGGCGATGAGCCGACCCGTGAGGTCGTTCAGGTCCTCGATCTGGTTATCGTTGAGCCAGCCGACGAACTGCTCGAGCGTGGTCCGGTTGTTCTGGAACGTCGACGTCGCGACGTTCGGCTCGCGCTGCTCGAGGAACCGCTGGAGCCCCTCGTCCGGCGGCATCGAGGTGAGGTGGTCGCGGTGCCGTTCGTAGGTGCGTTCGCCCATCTTACGGTCCTCGAAGTTCTGGCTGTCGGTTGGTCAACTGGGCGGCCTTGTCCTCGGAGGGATGTGCTCCGGCGGTGTTCACTACACGGTCCTCAGTCATCGCCTGTCACCTCGTCGTAGGCAGGGATGTCCGGGTCTTCCTCACCGGCGAACCCGGCTCCGAAGGATGCGAGGCTTGGGTCATCGGCGGTGAGGACGTGCTTGCACAGCGCCTTCGCCATGTTCACCGGGACGGCGTTGCCAATCTGCTCCGTCCGATCGGTCTTCGTGCCGGCGATGTCGTAGTCCGGCGGGAACCCCTGGGCCTGCTTCAGCTCCCGAGGCTGGAGCATCCGGTAGCGGACGTCGAGACCCCACGGCCAGAGCTCCGGCACGCAGAGTGCGTAGCGCTCCTTGCAGTGCTGGGTCCCCAGTGGGTCGGTGATCGCCTGCGCGCTGCCCTGAAAGTCCTCGATGAACGGATAGAGCCTGGGTGTCGTCACCGCCGCCGGGCTCTTCGAGCTCGGGATAGTCATCGCCGGCCGGTCGATGCTTCGCGTGCGTGCCTGCTGGCCTGCTCGCTCACTGTAGAGCGGCGTCAGGAACGGCGAGGAAATCGCGAACACGCCGCCTTTCTCCGTCGCGATGGTCGGCATCGGGTCGTCAACGTCCAGCGAGGCGCCGCCGTGAGAGTAGCGAATCAGCGACGGCGTCACGAGGTAGCCGTCGTGGTTCTTTGCCGTCACCGTGTGGAAGGGCCGCTCTTCCGGGCGATACAGCCCGTTGCTGTGGAGGCCGCGGTACGGCCCATTTCGTGGCATCACCAGCGGCCGCATCTCCGTCGTCGCCAGCGCGTGAGCACCCTTCGTCGCGATAGTCGGGACCGGTCGCTCCGTCACGTCGCCCCAGGTGACACCACCGTCCTGCTGGCGGAGGAGCTGTGTCGTCGAGAGGCAGCCGCCACCAGCTGGGAGCTCGACCAGGAACGGCTCGTCGACGGCATCAGCGACCTCGGCGGCGTACTCGGCCGGGACGACGTGCTGCTCGCGAAGTCCACGAATCTCCGACTTCCCCAGGTCCTGAAGGACATCGGCGAACGGCTCTGCCACGTCGCCGCAGTAAACTCGAAGCCCTTCGGCAATGCGCTTCATCGTTGAGTCCTTGGGCGGTGAGTGGATACGCTTATTCGTCAGGTCGCGTGTCCAGATGCTGTCGCCAAGGTCCGACCAGTCGATGATCTCGGCCGCTGTCCGCCAGTCCGGGAGCTCCGGCTCGTCGTCGCTGTGAGTTGGCTCAGGGAACGTAACCGACCCGGACTTGTGGCCGACGATGAAGAATCGCTGGCGGGTCGTCGGGTCACCGTAGTCGGCCGCGACGAGTTTTCTCCAGTCGACGGCGAAGCCGAGTTGGTTCAGCGCGTTGACCCACGCGTCGAAGATGCTGCCATCCTTGACCGGCTGGCCGTCCTCGTCGACTGGCCCCCACTGCTGAATCTCGGGCACGTTCTCGATGATGAACGAATCGACGTTCAGCAGCTCAAGCCACTCCAGAACGTGCCACGGGCTCATCCGTAGCTGCTCGCTGACGGGTTTGCCGCCGCGGGCGCTGGAGAAGTGCGTGCATTTCGGACCGCCGACCAGCAGGTCGACGTCGGGTATCGTCTCCTCGCTGTCGTTCAGCCGCTGGATAACCTCCGGTGGGTGGAGTTGCTCGACCTTCGAGTGGTACTGGTGGGCTTCCGGATGGTTCCGCTCGTGGGTCTCGACGGCCCTGTCCCAGTGGTTGACGGCGGCCTCACGGAGTTCGAAGTCGAGTTCCTCGGCGGCCTGGGAGAGCCCCTCGCTGAAGCCGCCGGCGCCGCAGAACAGATCGACGGCGGTGATCGTGGGCTGTGTAGCGGCGGTCACTTTTGCACACCTCCATCAGGCTGCGCTAAAACTGTCTGAGCGTCGTCGTCCAGTAGATCGAGACGGTCCGGTTCGTCGACGGTCAGACCGACGCGGTGCTGCGCCATCGCGACGTAATCCGGATTCAGGTCAACTCCGATGAAACGCCGGCCGAGGTCCTTCGCGACGAGCGGCGTTGTTCCGGCGCCTGCGAACGGATCGAGCACGATGCCCGCCTCGGTTCGGTCGGTGGCACAGTCGCACGCTTGAGACAAGTCGCCAGTCTCCCGGGCGGTCATCATCATCTCGCGGAAGTAGCCACCGAGTACGTCCTTGGCCTCGTCCGCAAGCTTCTCGACGCGGTCAGTGTTTCGACCGGCGCCGGTTTGCTGTTTTCCGTGGGCGGCGTCCGAGAAACCCTTCGCCCGGGCGGCCTTCAGGTGCTCCTCGGTCAGGTCGGAATCCTCGAAGCGGTCGAGTGCTATCTGGAGCTGTTCGCGCTCGATCGTCGAACGGTCGCGCTCCCAAACGGGAATCTCCTCGACGTCACGCTCGTAGGGGGTTCTGCACGCAGCGCAGACCTTCGGCGGACACGAAGCTTTGATCGCCGGCTTTGGCACCTCTCGCGGGAAGACCGCGAAGTGGGCGTCTGGGAAGTTGCAGGTAGAAAACTCCCAGATATCGCCCGGATTCTTGCCGTTCGGATGGATCGGCCTGTCAAAGTTGTGCGTATCAGACGGACGATTCCGACCTGGCGGCAGGTGGTCGGTTTCGGTGGTCGTTGCACAATCGTCGTAGCCCCGACTCGCCCGCTCAATGGATTCCGGTTTCGGTTCCTCCCGGATTGCATCCAGATCGAACCAGTAGTTCGGCGCCGGCGTGAGATGAAAAACGAACTCCTTCGTCTCCACATGGCGGTCCTTCACGGGGTTCGGGACGGGGTCAGTTTTCGCCCAGACGTTGTCCTGACGGACGTGCCAGCCAGCGTCCCGAAGCGCTGCGACGACGCGGTGCGGGACGAGCAGCTTCGATTTCTCCTTGAAGGTGTCGGCGAGGTTGAGCCACCAGCTTCCGTCCTCGCGAAGGACACGACGGATTTCCTCGGCGACGTTCAGCAGCTCCTCGATGTACTCCTCAACGGAGTCTTCCAGGCCGATCTGTCCGTCGGCGCTATAATCTCTCTGGCCGAAGTACGGCGGTGACGTTACTGAGCAGTGGATCGACGACTCGGGCATCTCGGCCAACGTCTCCGCGGCGTCGCCTTGGTGGATGTCGTTGGTCCAGCGTTCGACAGCCACCGTAGACTCTTCAGGCATCGCCAGCACCTCCGAGCATCTCGTCTCTCGCGCGATTCACCCGCTTCACCCCTTCGTTTGACCCGCCCGCATCGGGATGGGCCTCCTTGACCCGTTCTCGCCACGCGTTCTTGACGGTCGCGTCGTCGGCGTCGGGTGCGACGTCGAGAACTTCGTGAGGTGGAGCTCTCCCGACGGCTACGCTCTCGTCGTCTCCAGGAGGCAGGCGAGCGTTCGCGAACTCGCTCTCGCCGGTGACGACAGGGCGCTTCTCCATCTTCCGCTTCTCGCGGATGTAGAGCCCGACGGTCCGGAGGTTGTCACGAACACGACTGTAGCGGTCACAAGCGACGGCGTACTGAGCGCCGTCCATCGTCCAGCGAACGACGACGCCCGGGTCCTGAGGCTCGGGCTGGTTCGCGTAGGGAACGTTCGGGTTCTGAGACTGATGGTCGAGGTCCGTCGAGAGCCGCCAGTCGTCGACGTCGAGGCGGCGCATCTCCGCCTGAAGCTCCTCGATGGCGGAGCGAAGCTCCATCTTGTAGCTCTTGTTGGGCTCCCGGTCCGGGGATGGGGTGCGGTCCCAGCCGGTAGGCCAGTCGACACCCGTCATTGGTCGACCTCAATGGGTGCCTCACCCGCTTCCCACGTCCAAACGTCCACGCCGTGGGCCCCGCACTCGCACTCGTATCGCATCTTGCGCCACGTCCCGCCGGGTCCGGTCTTGTCGACCCAGTCGGCCTCGGCGCCGCAGAACGGACAGATTCCGTCCTCTTCGCTCCGCCGGCGGTAAATGGTCCGAACGACGCGTATTTCCTCGGTGCCGCCGTCGGTTACGAGCCCTGGCAGAGAGGTCTGACAGTGGATGTTGGTACAGCGGTCGTTGACAGTCCTGTTAATGAGGCGGCCGCACTCGGGACAGTGCACCAAAACCCCGCCATCCGCGCGGAGGTCCGGCTGAGTCGGACACCCACAGGAGTTCATCGTCGCTCCGGGGCCGTTAGAGACGGTATGCGTGATCGACTGGCCACAGTGACCACAGGTCCCGTCGTCGCTCATGAGCTGTCCGCCTCCTCGATTACTGCCACGTCAGCCTCGAGACGGACACATTGGGCCTCCTGGTGCGCGACGACCTGGTCTCCAGGGGCGACGCCGAGCGCGTCGACCACGGACGGGCCGAGCTTCGTCTGCCGGACAGCCGCCCAATCGCCGAGGTCTCCGTCGGAGTCGGGCCGCAGCAAGACATCGTCGCCGTCCTGCTCGGCGGAGATGCGGTCGAGTTGCTCGCCGTCGAGCGCGCGGAGGACCGCCATCGTGAGGGGCATTCTGGGGTACTCGGCGGTTCCGTAGTCGTGCGAGATCACGTCGATGTGGCCCAGGTTATCCGGCGCGTAGGGGTTCTCGGACCCGGTTCGGTCGCCGGCAGTGAGGCGGCCT
>CAYXXM010000068.1:0-9910 GCA_964469085.1 uncultured Haloferacaceae archaeon | reverse complement strand
ACTTCGAGTAGCGCTCGTCGTTAGTGGTGAACTCCCGGCGCCAGTCGACGGAGAGTCCCAGCGACTGCATCCCCCGCTTGTAGTGCTCCTCGATGAAGTACTCCGCAAACCCCATCGGCGTCTCCAGTTCCTGCAGGCGCTCCTCGGGGACGTTGTACGTGTCCCGCAGCACCGAGAGCTGTTCGGCCTCGCCTTTCTGCAGGCGCTCGACGGCGCCGACGATTGGTGTGCCGGTGACGTGCCACGCCATCGGGAACAGCACGTTGTCGCCCTGCTGGCGGCGGTAGCGCGCGTAGGCGTCCGGAACCGTGTAGGTGCGTGTGTGGCCGATGTGCATCCCGCCGTTGGGGTAGGGGTAGGGAACCGTGACGAACGTCGTCTCCTCGTCGCCGGCGTCGGGCTGGTCGGACGGGTCGGCCTCGTAGCGGCCCGTCTCCGCCCAGCGCTGCCGCCAGCGCGCCTCGATCTCCGCTGGCTCGTAGTCCATACCCGTGTCTCCCACCCCGCGGTAAAATACCCTTCAGTTCCGACTGAGCGGGCTGGCAGATGGCGCTCTCGGTCTGGCGGTCCGGGAGGACCGAATAGCGGCCGCGAAAACTGCCACAGCTTGCCGTGTTGCGCTCTCACATGGCCGAATTCGACCGAAGGCCCTTTGAGGAGGAGCATCCTCTCCGCGAACACGAATGACGAGCACGACCGACGCCCTGCGACAACGATACGCCGAGTTCGCGTTCGGTCTCGGTGTCGTCTGTCTGCTCGGCATGGTTCCCGTCACCCTCGCCGCCCTCGCTGGCTATCTCTCCCTTGCCGCCACGGTGCCCGTGATGGGCGCCGCGATGGTGCTTGCGGTCCCCTCACTCGCCGCCGCGGAGTAGCGGTCCCGCCCAGTGCTCACCGACGATTACCAGCCCGGTAGCGACGAGCGTCCCCAGCCCCCGGAGCAGGAGCACCGCCCCCTGGTCTGCGAGCAGCCAGCCGATGGTCGAGGCAACGAGTACAGGCACCACCGCGACACCGACCAGCAGTTCCCGCCGGCCGGCGTGCGCCCGACCCGTCGTCGCCCAGACGCCGCGCCGGACCGCGGCGTCACCGGAAACCCCGCCGACGACGGGGGCGACGACAACCGACACGAGGAACACCGACATCGGGAGGCTGCCGAGTTGCTCGCCAAGCCAGAGCCAGCGCACCAGTGCGCCGACGCCGTTGACGACGCGCCAGACCACCAGCCCACCCAGGAGCGCGGCGACGATGCGCTGGCGGAGTGGTGGAGACACGCCCCGGGCTTGGGCGATGGGTGAGAAAATGCTACCGGTGAGGTGAATCGGCCAGCCCGACGAAGCCGCCGTACCCCGGCTACAGAGCCGGGCCTACCCGATGTTGATGCTGACGCCCCCGTCTTCGGCGGCTTTCGGGAGCTCGACGGTCAGTACACCGTTCTCGTAACTCGCGCTCGCGTCGGCCCCCTCGACCTCGGTGGGGAGGGTGATTGAGCGGCTGACGGCTCGGTTCGTCCGCTCGCGGCGGAGATACGTCTCATCGTCCGCCGCTTCCTCGGTCTCCTCGTCGTCGGCCGCGATGGTGAGCCGACGGTCCTGCACCGACACGTCGATATCGTCGGGGTCGAAGCCGGGGACGTCGGCCGTGACGACGAGGCTGTCGTCGGTCTCGGCGACGTCGATGTGAACGCCGTTGCCAATGCGGTCACCCATCTCCGAGAAGCCGGAGTTGAGCTGTTCGAACAGTTCCTCGATCTCCTCGAACGGGCTGGGGCGGTCCGGCATAGTTGGTAGATGGGCCGGGCGCCTGTTAAGAATTGTCGCCGGTTCGTCCAGTAGGTGTTCGGGACGGTAGTTGGCGGTGGCCTTAGTGTCAGAGTTCGAACTAGTTCGCCGTCGGCGGAACCACAGGTTCGGGGTTGCTCACCGGATCACTCATGACGAAAATCGGCGGTGACCTGCGCTACATCGCCCGGACGATGGCGTACGAGTTGCTCCAACCAGTACACGGACGAACCAATCACCTGCGAGTGGACGTTCGGCGCAACGGCAGAACAGGACGACCGCTCCCTCCTGGAGAAGGACGTCGTCTTCAGAACCGAGGGTGGCGAGGTCGTCGTCGAGGCGAGCACAACGGGACTGATTCGGAAGGCCGAGCCCAGGTGATTGTCGAAGAACGATACCCGGTGATTGCCGAAGAACGATACCCGGCAATCCTCTGGAAGAACGAACCCGAGTGGCTCCGGCCACGAACTCGCCGTCCCGCGCCGGTCAGTCCACGACGTGCTCGGTGTCGTACGAGCCGAGCCGGCGGACCCAGCCGTTCGCACAGACCGCCTCGACGTCTGCGAGCGCCTCGGCCGTGCGGGCCTCGTAGAGGCCGGCCTCGATGTCGAAGTGGAAGAGGTAGTCGCCGAGGCGGCGGCCGCTCGGCCGGGACTCGATGCGGGAGAGGTTGATGTCCCGCTCGGCGAACGCCGACAGCAGTTCCAGCAGGAGGCCGGGGTAGTTCGCGCCGGGGTAGATGACGAGGCTGGTCTTCCCACCGGCCTCCGAGCGCTCTGATTCGGGCGCGACGACGAGAAACCGGGTGGCGTTGGAGTCCCGGTCCTGGATGGACTCGGCGATACGTTCGAGGTCGTTCTCTGCACCGGTACCCGGCGAACCTGCATTCGCCGGGTGACCGATGGCGGCAACCGAGTCGTCCTCGCGAGCGGCCTCGACGCCGCGGGCTGTCGATGCCACCGCCTCCCGCTGGACATCCGGATACTGCTCGTTCAGGTACTCCCGGCACTGGGCCAGCGCCTGCGGATGGCTGGCGACTGTCGTGAACTCGGGGGCCTGTGCCAGCAGCGCGTGGCGGATGGGCGACACCACCTCCCGGACGACGCTCACCGTGCGGTCGGCCAGCGCGTCGAGGCTCTCGTCCACCGAGCCCTCGATGCTGTTCTCGACGGGGACGACGCCGCGTTCGAACTCGCCGTCGTCGACGGCCGCGACGATTTCGGTGACGGATTCGCGGAAGTTCACCTCGCCATCGGGTTGCTCAGCCGCGTCGTCGCCCTGGCGCTCGACCACCGCCCGTGCAGCCCGGTGTGAGTAGGTGCCCGCCGGCCCGAGCGTGACTACGTGCATGACCAGCCGTTGGCGAGGAGGGGCGAAAAACGCGTCGGCGATGGGTAGCGGTTCGACCGCCTCGGCGCTGAGTCAGTAGCCGGGGATACGAATTTTCAGTCAATCTGTGGCTCGTCAGCGACTCGGCAGTTTGCGTAGTGCGGTTCGATCAATCGTCATCACTGCGATACGCACCGCCACCGCGTTTTCGAATACGCAGGATGTAGAGAATCTGCTTGGATCGGTCGGTACGACATCCGAGTCGGAAGGGCCCGATCCGGAGCTTTTGATGCGGCGTCCCGTGCAGCGGTTCGAGATGATCAGGCGGATCTCGCCATTCGTCGGTCACAATCTCGTCAAGCTTGCTGGCGATACGGTCACGTGCGTACTGGTCGAGACCCTCAAAATCACGCCGTGCGGTGTCGGTGAGTGCCCAGTTCCACTCACTCATCGCTGTCGCGTGCCATCGTCCCAAGACCGTAGTCAGCCTTCACGTCGTCGCTACTGTGGGTGCGACCGTTGCGAATCTCTGCTTCGCTGGTGAGCATCGCCTTCAGGTCCGCGCGGTTGAATTCGGGATGCTTCAGCGCATCCCGCAGCACGGATCGGATGAACTCACTCCGACTGTTGAACCCCTGTTCCTCCCACGTCGCATCGACATCCTCGAGGAACATCTCTGCCATCCGGATATTCACCGTCGTCTTTTCGGGGGAAGACTCCGCTTCTGCCATACTTTGTGTTGAAATTGTGTATACATAAGGATTACGGCGATCAGCAGTTCTTCTGTATTGAGCAGCGGTTACACAGGTATCCTGAATAACGGAGCCCTGTTTCCACCGTCTCACCGCGGCGTCGCCCGCGTCGCCGTCGCCTTGAACGAGGCGACGACCTCCGCACCCACATCGAGCGCGAGGCGCTCGCGGCTCTCCTCGGTGACGAGCGCCAGCAGCGGCCCCTCGGCGCCGACGTCGACAGTCACCCGCGAGACCGCCTCGCCGCGGTCGATGGCCGTCACCTCGCCGGCGAAGCGGTTCCGTGCGCTGGTCGCCCCCGCGTCGGGAGCCTCATCGGGGTCGTGGAGCGTCACCGTGTCGGCCCGCAGGCTGACCTGGACGTCGTCGACGCCAGGTGGGACGAGCGCGCGCACCCGCCCCGCGGCAGTCGAAACCGTGCCGAGTTCGCCGGTCCGCTCCTCGACGGTGCCCTCGAGCACTGCTTCGGCGGTTTCCGCGACCGAACTGTAGCCCGCCCGGAGCCGGTCAAAGCGCGCGAGCAGCTCGTCGGCCCGGGCGGTGAGCTTGCTGCCGCCGCCGCTCTCACCGCCGCGCTGGCGCTCGACCAGGTCGCCGAAGGCGTCCTCCAGGTCCGTCAGCCGCCCGTGTGCGCGGGAGTACGAGCGTCCGAGGTCGTCCGCCGCCGCATTGAGCGACCCCGCCTCGTCGACAACCCGGAGCAGCCTGGCGTCGCGCTCGTCGAACGCCACCTCGTCCGCCCGGAGCTGTGCGTCGAACCCCGCGTCCATACCCGGTTCTGCGCCCCGGGGGGCAAAACCCTTGCCGCCCGCGGCCGCGGTCGACGTCGTCCGAGCGGTGCCGGGTGCGCGCGACGCAGTTCCCGGTGCCGTGAGCGGAATAGTTATGTCCCAAAGGGAACAACGCCGTTGTATCGATGTCGAAACAATGGTCACGACGTGCGGTACTCAATAGTATCGGGACGGCGACAGCACTCGGCCTCGCGGGCTGCAGCGGGGGCGGAAGTGAGGGAAACGGCGGCGACGATGTCCCCGGCGACGGTGACATGACCATCTTCCACGCCGGGAGTCTCGCACCGCCGTTCTCGGCGGCCGAGCCGGCCTTCGAGGAGGAGACGGGTATCGACGTAAACCGCGAACCGAAAGGCTCGGTGGCGTCGACGAAGAAAATCACCGAACAGGATCGGCAGTCCGACATACTCGGCGTCTCGGACTTCCGGCTCATTCGGGACCGGGTCGTGCCCGACTTCGCTGAGTGGTACGCCGTCTTCACGACGAACGCGATGTCCATCCAGTACCGCGAGGACTCCCCGGGCGCCGACGAGATCTCCGAGGAGAACTGGTGGGAGGTGCTCTCACGGGACGGTATCAGCATCGGTCACTCGGACCCCGCGGTTGACCCCGGCGGCTACCGTGCGGTGATGGCCCAGCAACTCGGCGCCATCGAGTTCGAGGGCGAGCGGTTCTACGACGACGCGACCTACCAGAAGCTCCGGGAGAACTCCGAGGTGCCGACCGGTACCGAGACCAACCTCGAAAGCCAACTGGAGTCCGGAGAACTCGACTACGTGATGTACTACCAGTCCATCTCCTCTTCCTCGGACCTGCCGTGGGTCAACCTCCAGCCGGAAGTCGACCTCTCCAAGGCGACCAGCGCGTACGCCAACCACTACGCGAAGGCGAAAGTCGAGACAGATTCCGGCGATTTCGTCGGCGCACCCATCGCCTACGGCATCACCGTGCCGTCTGTCGCCGAATCCCCGGAACTGGGTGCACGCTGGGTCGAGTACTTCGCCAGGGACGACGGCCGCCAGGTGCTGGAGGACAAGGGCCTCCAGCCGGTCTCGCCGATCGTCGTCCCGAAATCCGGCGAGGATGCGGTCCCCGACCGTGTGATGGAGAACGCCGAAGCCAAGGAGAGCCTGGGCCCGCTGGAGCTTTAACCGGCCCGCATCACCCCTCTCCAACACACAGATGTCTCACAGTAGCCGCTCCTACAGCCGGTCGGCGCTCCTGCTTTCCGTGGCGACCGTCCAACTCGTCGCGTTCGCCACGGCCTACGCCGCCGACCAGCCGACCATCTATGCGGTGTTCATGGTGGTCTCCGCCGCCGCGTTGGGCTACGGTGCTCGGGCCGGCGCCGCCGGCGCCGCGGCCGCCGCCCTGGGGAGCCTCCTTCTGGTGGCGCTTACCTTCCCGCTGTTGCTGTTTGCCGCCAACCAGAATCCCGCGCTGGTGGCCGAGAAACTGGCCGACCCAGAGGTTCACCGGATGCTCTATCTCTCCGTCTACGCCCCGCTGCTCGCGGCGGTGTTTGCCCTGCTCACGGGCGTCCCGCTCGCGTTCCTGCTCTCCCGCGGGTTCCCGGGAGCGGAACTGGTCCAGAGCCTCGTCGACCTGCCACTCGTCGTTCCCCACTCCGTCGCCGGCATCGTCATCCTGTTCGGCTTCGGCCCCCGTGGGGCCTTCCCCCAGCTCTCCGTACTCGGGACGCTGACAGGGGCGGTATTGGCGATGGCGTTCGTCTCGGCGCCGTTCGCGGTCAACAGCAGCCGCGAGGCGTTCGAGTCGCTCGACCGCCGCGTGGAGTACGCAGCCAGGGCCCACGGCGCCGGCCCCCTCTCGACGTTCGCCCGTATCTCGCTCCCGCTGTCGGCAAGGGGTATCCTGACCGGCGGTGTGCTTGCCTGGGCGCGCGCCGTCTCTGAGTTTGGTGCCGTCGCTGTCGTCGCCTATACGGTGGAGTTCTTCTACCCGCTGGCGGGTGAACAGGTGCGCTCGGCCCACGCTCCGGTGTTCATCTTCAAGACCTACCTCACCGGCTCGCTGGAGGAGAGCGGCGCCGTCGCGTTCATCCTGCTGGGTGTCAGTATCGTCATCTTTCTGACTATCCGCGGCGTCGCACAGGACGGGGGCAGAGTACTATGAGCGGCGACGCCGCGGGCGGCGTCCCACAGGAGAGGGGGCGCCTGCTGTGACCCCCGACGACGATAGCCGGCAGTCCGCACCCCAGCCACGAGGGCTGGATGCTGATGTCCGAGCGGCGTTCACGGCCGACGGTGCCGAGCAGTTCGACATTGAGGCCGGCGTCGACGTGGCGGCTGGCGAGACTCTCGTCGTCCTCGGCCCGAGCGGGAGCGGCAAGACGCTGCTGCTCGAATCCCTCGCAGGTTTCCACGACCACGACGGCCACGTTCGCGTCGGCGATGCGGACCTCACCGGAACCCCGCCCGAAGCGCGCCAGTTCGGATTCGTCTTCCAGGACTACGCGCTGTTTCCCCACCTGACCGTCCGGGAGAACGTGGCCTTCGGCGACCGCTATCACGAGGACCTTCGTGACCCAGACGACCTGCTCGCCGCGCTGGGCGTCGCGGAGCTCGCCGACCGCACACCGCCGACGCTTTCGGGCGGTGAAGCCCAGCGCGTCGCCCTCGCCCGTGCGCTCGCGATTCGACCCGACGTGCTGCTGCTGGACGAACCGCTCTCGGCACTGGACGTTCCCACCCGGCAATCCCTCCGGGCGGACCTCGCGGACGTGCTTGCGGACGTGACCGCGGTATACGTCACGCACAACCGCACGACTGCGCGGGCACTCGCGGACCGCGTCGCGGTGATGCGCGACGGTGCGGTGCTCCAGACCGGCACCACCGAGGCCGTGTTCGCGGCCCCGGCGACGGCCGCCGTCGCGGCGTTCGTCGGTGCGAACGTGCTCCCCGGCGACCGCTTCGGCCGCGACGGCGAGGTGGCGGTCCGCCCGGAGCACGTCACCATCGACGACACCCCCGCAACGGACGCAGAGGCAGCGACGGTCGAGCGCGTCGTCCGCGAGGACGCCGCGTTCAGGGTCACGCTCGACTGGAACGGCCTCGAGGTGGCAGCGTTCACCGACGACCCCCCCGCGGCGGGTGAGCGGGTCGAGCTTTCGGTGCCGGCTGAGCGGGTCGTGGCGCTGGAGGGGTAGGGACCGCTTGGGGCAGCGCCGTCCACGTTCCGGGTGGTCGAAGCCGCGGAGAGAAGGGATGGCCCCGAACTCGCGACACCGCGCTGAAAACGCCTACTCGAGCCCCATCGCCGCCCGCAGTTCGTGGAGCGAATCCACGTCGTACGTCGGCTCGGTGTCCAACCGGTCGTCGGCGTTGAACGACCGGCGGACGAACGCCGAATCGATGCCGGCGTCCTCGGCGACGCGGATGTCCGACTCCCGGTCGCCGATGTACACCGCGCGGTCGGCCTCGAGGTCCGCGAGTGCGCGTTCGAGGTACGTGGTGTCCGGCTTGCACAGGTCCAGTCCCTCGAACGTTGGCTGGCGGCCGTAGTAGGTGTCGATATCGAGGTCGAACCGGTCGACGACGTGCTCGACCATCTCGTGTTGATTGTTGGAGACGATGCCGTGGTTCAGCCCGGCGCCGTCGAACGCGTCGAAATCGTCGTACAGCGCCTTCTCCTCGCGGTCGATAGCGGTGCGCTGGTTGGCGGCGACGAGCTCCTCGCGTTTCTGCCACATCCGTTCGAGCTCCGCGTCGGCGCGCTCGGCGAGGCTGTGGCCCTGCTCCGAGCGAACCTGTCGCGACGACCGGATGGTCCGGTGTTCGGTGTCGCTGTGGTCGTGGAGGCCGAACGCTTCGAGCGCCCCGGTGGCGGCGTCGTCGAACACCCAACTCGGGGTGCGCTCGATGAGGACGCCGTCCATATCGAACACGGCGGTGTCGTAGGTCATGGCTCAGTTCAGTCGTCTGGAGCCAAATATCTTCGGCGATGACCCGGAGTGTCCCCGGTCTCAGCGGTACGCCGCTCCTCGCCGAAGCCCGAACGTGTGCGGGCTCGTCCCACGGCGACCGTCCCGACCCAGTGTCGGAGCATCGAATAGAGTGCCTGTTCGGCGTCCCTGTCCGTTTGCTATCGCGACATATAGTTTATAGAGGTGAATACTGCGGACTCACCCGAGACTTCTGAAACAGCGAAAACCGCCTCAACAGAGGTCGACGAAGTTCTTCAGGATGGTGAGCCCCGTCTCACCGCTCTTCTCGGGATGGAACTGCGTGCCGAACACGGTCCCGTCGTCGTTGGCGACGATGGCGGGGAAGGTAACCCCGTAATCCGTCTCAGCGACGATTGCATCGTCCGCTGGCTCGGCGTAGTAGGAGTGAACGAAGTACGCGTACTCGCCGTCGACCGATCCCCCACGACCGCCTTCCACGCCAGTGACAAGCGGATGGTCCCGCACGACCGTCAGATCGTTCCACCCCATGTGGGGGACCGTCTGGTCACCGCGGAACCGCACGTTCGTGCCGGGAATGAGGTCGAGTCCCTCGACAGCGCCCTGCCCCGCGTGGTCGGCCTCTTCGCTCTCCGAAAGCAGCATCTGCATCCCCAGACAGATGCCGAACAACGGGGTGTCCCCAGCCGCCACCGCCGCGAGCGCCTCGCGGTACGGGTCGGCGTTCTCCATCCCTTCGCGGAACGCGCCGACGCCGGGGAGGACAACCCCGTCGGCGTCGTCGAACCGCTCGGGGTCGTCCGAGACGGTCACCGAGGCGCCCGCGCGTTCGAGGCCCTTCGTGACGCTCCGGAGGTTGCCGAGCCCGTAGTCGACGACCACCACGTTGGTCTCCATGGGTGACAGTCGGATGCGGGCGTTCAAGTCGCTTTCCGTCGCCGTCGACCGGGGACCATGGGGCTGTCTTACATCGTCCCGGAATCACTTTGAGAGTGCCGAGATGATGTCTTACGGTATGACACCGGACCCGTTCGGGCGGGCCATCCTGGACCACCACCGTGGCGAGCGCGAGGAACCGCTCATCGACCGCGACGGCGACGAAATCCGCGAGCACGACATCGAGGGGTACTACTTCGGCGACCACGAGCCGGAGGACTGGTTCGAGCCGCGGGTCGAGGGGCCGCTACTGGACATCGGTGCCGGTGCGGGTCGGGACGCACGCTACTTCCAGGAACGGGTCGAAACCGTTGCGCTGGAGGTGAGCGAGCAGCTCGTGACGACGATGGAAGAGCGCGGCGTCGCGGACGCGCGCCTCGGCGACATGTTCGCGCT
>CAYXXM010000067.1:4525-9940 GCA_964469085.1 uncultured Haloferacaceae archaeon | reverse complement strand
CCGACCGTGTCAAAACCAGGAACCAGCGCGGCGCTACCCGAACCGGTCCAGCCCCGATTGCTCCCGCACGACCCCCGCCGGCTCCTCCACCCACGGGCTCGCCGCTTCCCTGCGCCCGTCGAGGTCCGCGTCCGGCGTCTCACCCGCCTCGTAGCCGGGACAGTCCGTGCCGCAGTCGGTCGCCGGGTCGACGACCGCGTCGTAGAACCCACACCTCGGCAGCCCCGCCGCCGTGGCCGAACAGCGGTCACAGCCGGGGAACGTGTAGTCGCGCCAGCCTTTCGCCCAGGCGCGCTCGGCGATGCGGCGGCGCTTCCGGACCTTCGCCTCTGGCGAGACCAGCTCGATGTCGGTCCGGAGCGGCCGGTCGGCGACGGGTTCGATACCGGGCTCGTCGACAGCCAGCGGCAACGCCTCGCGAACGGTTTCTCGGTCGCCCGTCTCCGGGTCGAAGCGCCAGACACCGACAGCCTCGGGGAGCCGGTTCAGATGTGCGCCGGTGACGTAGCTCTCGGTCGCCAGCCACACCTCGTCGAACAGCGCGAGCGCGGCGTCGAACCGGAGCTGGTTGGCCAGACCACCGGGCGTGCCCAGGTCCGGCTTGTTCTCGACGCCGACGAGGCGGTCGACCCAGTCGGGATACCGGGTGGTCTGGCGGACGTACGTCCGGCCGCCGCGCCGCTCGCGTTCGAAGAAGCCGACGGCGGCGGCGTGCTCGGCGACGCGCTCGGCGCGGTCCGGGGCGCGGTCCACGGCGTCGCCGACGGGAACCGCCTTGCCCACGCTGGCGTCGCTCTCGATAGCGAGTGCCGGGATGCGCTCGGCCGTGATGGCCGCGCGCTCGGCAACGTCGTCGCTGGGGACGACGCCGACCACGTCCATCACGCGGGCGCCGGGTTCAGCGACGGCGGCGCCGAGCTGGCGGCCGAGCAGCCAGTCGGTCTCCCGTTCGAGGTGGGCACAGAGCGCGAGTTCGAACGCGAACTCCACGGAAGGATACTGGGCGTGAGCGGGGAAAAGTGCGTCTCCCTTCGGTGCCGGTTAGTGGTTGATGTCGGCCACCCCCTCCGTCACCTCGACCGCGTTCGTCTCTTCCAGTTCGGAGGCCTCGAAATCGTCGAACGCCCCCGGCTGTTCCCGGATGAGTTCCACACGCAGGTCCCCGTCTTCGACCTCCCAGTGGGGGGTGTCACCTGGCTGGATGCTGAGTGCCTCCCGGACCGCAGCAGGGACGGTCACGCCCCCGCTATCGGTTACTTTGGTATCGCCTGACTCCGACATGCGACGAGATAGCCGGCGTGGTCGGATAACTTTGGCGCCCAATATGCGCTACGGCACAGGGAGAGCACGCGGAGTGAGAGGGGCAGAACAGCAACTTTATCACTCGTTCGGGGCGAATTTTCCGGTAGGATTCCTCTCAGGAGGCAAATGGTGAGCGAGAACCCAACACAACCGGAGGTGAACATCGGCCTGGTCGGCCACGTGGACCACGGCAAGACCACACTCGTGCAGGCGCTGAGTGGTTCGTGGACTGACAAGCACAGCGAAGAGATGAAACGCGGCATCTCCATCCGCCTGGGCTACGCCGACGCGACGCTGCGGCGCTGTCCCGAGGAGGAGGCGCCGGAGAGTTACACCGTCGAGGAATCGTGCGAGGACCACGACGTGGAGACCGAAGTCGTTCGCGACGTCTCGTTCGTCGACGCGCCGGGCCACGAGACACTAATGGCGACGATGCTCTCTGGCGCGGCCATCATGGACGGCGCCGTCCTGGTCGTCAGTGCCACCGAGGACGTGCCACAGGCACAGACCGAGGAGCATCTGATGGCGCTGGACATCATCGGCATCGAGAACGTCGTCATCGCCCAGAACAAGGTTGACCTCGTCGACAAGGACCGGGCGATGGAGAACTACCGACAGATCCAGGAGTTCGTCGACGGCACCGTCGCGGAGGACGCTCCGGTCGTCCCCATCAGTGCCCAGCAGGAGGTCAACGTCGACCTGCTCATCGACACGCTGGAGTCGGAGATGCCGACGCCGGACCGCGACCCGGACGCGGACTCCCGGATGTTCGTCGCGCGGAGCTTCGACATCAACAAGCCCGGCACGACCGCCGACTCGTTGCTCGGCGGCGTCGTGGGCGGGTCGCTCGTCCAGGGGACGCTCTCCGAGGACGCGGAGATTGAGCTCCGGCCGGGCCGCGAGGTCGAGGAGGGCGGCCAGAGCGAGTGGCGACCGATGGAGACCACCGTGCGCTCCATCCAGGCCGGCGGCCAGCCGGTCGAGGAGGCCTCGCCGGGCGGACTGCTCGGCGTCGGGTCGGGGCTCGACCCGTCCTACACGAAAGGCGACGCGCTCGCTGGCCAGGTGGCCGGCGACCCCGGCAGCCTGCCGCCGACGCTCGACGGGTTCGAGATGGACGTGGAGCTGCTCGACCGCGTGGTCGGGGAGGAGGACGACGTCGAGGAGATCTCGACGGGCGAGCCGCTGATGCTCACCGTCGGCACAGCCACCACCGTCGGCGCCGTGACGAGCGCGCGCACCGGCGAGTGTGAGGTGTCGCTCAAGCGGCCGGTCTGTGCGGAACCGGGCGCGAAGATCGCCATCAACCGCCGGGTCGGCGCGCGGTGGCGACTCATCGGTATCGGGACGCTCCAGGAATGACGGCGACGGCGGTGCTGGACACGAACGCGCTGATGATGCCGGTCGAACTCGACGTGCGGCTGTTCGACGAACTCGACAGGCTGCTCGGCGCGTTCGACCCGCTCGTCCCCCGCGCGGTCCTCACGGAGTTGGCGGAACTCCGCGAGGGGAGCGGGGAGGAAGGCACCGCCGCCGCGGTCGGCCACGACCTGGCCGACCGCTGTACCGTCGTCGAAACCGACGCATCGTACGCCGACGACGCCGTCGTCGCGGCCGCCGAATCGGCCGACGACGAGGTGTACGTCGTCACGAACGACCGTCCGCTGCGTGACCGCCTGCTCGCTGCGGGCGTTGACGTAATCGGTTTAAGGGGGCGGAACACACTGACGATAACGACCGCTTAACATGTACAAACGGGTACGACTCAAGGACACGGTCGAGGTTCCGCCGCGGAACCTGGCCGACGTGACGGAGGAGCGGGTGCAAGCCCTGCTCCAGGACAAACTGGAGGGACGCATGGACGAGGACGTGGGGAGCGTCGTGAGCGTCGTCGACATCCACGACATCGGCGACGGCGCGGTGCTGCCCAATCGCCCCGGCGTCTACTACGAGGCGGAGTTCGACGCCATCACCTACGACCCGGACATGCAGGAGGTCGTCGACGGCACCGTCGTCGAAGTGGTGGAGTTCGGCGCGTTCGTCGGCATCGGCCCCATCGACGGGCTGCTCCACGTCTCCCAGATTTCGGACGAGTATCTCGCCTACGACGGCGAGAACCAGCAGCTCTCCTCGTCGGAGTCCGACGAAACGCTCGGCGTCGACGACGCGGTGCGGGTCCGCATCGTCACCAAGAGCATCGACGAGCGCAACCCCCGGGACTCGAAGATTGGGCTCACTGCCAAACAGCCCAGCCTCGGCAAGCACGAGTGGCTGGCTGACGAGTACGAGAAGCGCCACGAGGACGAGGCGGCGGCGGAGGGTGACTGATGGCCGATACCCGGCTGGCGTGTCGGGAGTGCCACTACGTCAACGACCCGGACAGCCAGAGCTGTGACTACTGTGGCTCCTCCAGCCTCACCGAGGACTGGGCGGGCTACGTCATCATCAACCACCCCGAGGAGAGCGAGGTGGCCGACGAGATGGAGGTCACCGAGCCCGGCAGCTACGCGCTGAAGGTCCGGTAAGGTGCTCACACTTCCCGCCGAACTGCGCGACGAACTCAAGGAGCCCTTCGGGCCGCTCTACACCGATGCCGAGAGCCTTCTCGCCGAACACGGGCGCCCCATCATCGCCGTCGGCGACGTCGTCACCTACCACCTGCGCAGCGCCGGCCACGAGCCACACGTCGCCGTCGTCGACGGCCGGACCAAGCGCGAGCGCACGACCGAGGAGGTTCGGCGGGCCGTCGAGGACGCCGAGGGCCACCGCATCGAGGTGCTGAACGAGCCGGCGGAGCTCTCCCGGGACCTGCTCATCGCGATCCGGGACGGAATCGACCACGAGGCGAACACCTTGTTGCTCGTCGAGGGCGAGGAGGACCTCGCGACGCTCCCGGCGGTGCTGGCGGCGCCGCTCGGCGCGACGGTGGTGTACGGCCAGCCAGATGAGGGGATGGTCGCGATTCCGGTGACCGAGGCGACGCGGGCGGAGATGCGTGATTTACTTGTTCGGTTTGATGGGGATGGGGATGCGGCGCTTGCGACGCTGGGTGTGTGAGTTTTCTCGGGGTTCGGGTTGGGAGCTGAGTGTGAGAGCGTCAAGTTCGTGGTTCGACGGTTGCGAACGGCAATACATCCGCAACAGGGAACAACACCGTAGAGTTCCCAAAACACTGAGAACCGCAACAGCACGGAACCGCGATGGTCTTCCCCGCATCCTCCCCACGCGGCCGCCGACCGCTGGCGACCGCTAGCGTCCACCGCGACCGCACCGCGCTGTGCGGTGGCGCGTGACGTGAGCGCCTCCGTGAACGAACGAGCGCGAGGGACGACCGAACGAAGTGAGGGAGTCGGCTGGGGAGGATCGAGGGCTGTGCGGTCGGGCGGGATTGAAAGGGGCAGCCGTTCTCGACGAGCGAGACGACGTAAGCACTGCAGCGAACGGAGTGAGCGAAGCGCGCAGCGAGTCGCAGCCCGCGGCGATTCCGTCGGAATCGCCGGCAGTCGGGCGGCGTCGCCGCCCGACGACGTCGAGAACGGCTGGGGCTTTCAGGTGTTACTGTTCCATTCCACATCACTCGTCCAGCCGACGCCACGCAATTCGAACCTACAGAGCCCACAACCGAACACGTCGCCCCTTCGAAATCCTTTTGCCTATTTCCGGCGCATCTACGGGTAACTGACCATGGAGATCGAGATCCTCGACGAAGACGAGAACCCGATGCTGCATCGCACTGACGTCCGGTTCGGTCTGCGCCACGACGAGGCCACTCCGTCTCGCCTGCAGGTGCGGGACAGCCTGGCCGCGAAACTGGACAAGGATTCCGACGAGGTCGTCGTTCGTACCCTCGACACCAAGTTCGGCATGCGGGAGACCATCGGCGACGCGAAGGTGTACGAGTCGCCCGACGACGCCCGCGACGTGGAGCAGGACCACATGCTTGATCGGAACAAAATCGAGGCCGAGGTCGAAGATGCCGACGGTGAGGTCGAAAACGGAGCGGGTGACGACGAGGCTGAGGAAGACGAGGCCGAAGAAGTCGAGGCGGAAGATGACCTCGAGGCTGAGGAAGACGAGGCCGAAGAAGTCGAGGCGGAAGATGACCTCGAGGCT
>CAYXXM010000067.1:0-4425 GCA_964469085.1 uncultured Haloferacaceae archaeon | reverse complement strand
GAGGAAGACGAGGTCGAAGAAGTCGAAACGGAAGATGACCCAGAGGCGGAAGATGACCTCGAGGCCGAAGATACCCAGGCCGACGAGGACGACGACGAGTAACGCCGCATGCGCGTGCTTGGTGTCGAGGGGACCGCGTGGTGTGCGAGCGCGGCCGTCCACGACACCGCGACCGACGAAACCTTCATCGAATCCGACGCCTACGAACCCGAGAGCGGCGGCATTCACCCGCGGAAGGCCGCCGAACACATGGGCGACGCCATCCCGCGCGTCGTCGAGACTGCCGTGGAGTACGCCGACGCGCAGGGCGGCATCGACGCCGTCGCGTTCTCCCAGGGTCCCGGCCTGGGCCCGTGTCTCCGCATCGCCGGCACCGCCGCGAGGGCGGTGGCGGGGACCCTGGAGGTGCCGCTCGTCGGCGTCAATCACATGGTCGCCCATCTCGAAATCGGGCGCCACAGCGCCGGCTTCGACGCGCCGGTCTGTCTGAACGCCTCGGGCGCGAACGCCCACCTGCTGGGCTACCACAACGGCCGGTACCGTGTGCTCGGGGAGACGATGGACACCGGCGTGGGGAACGCCATCGACAAGTTCACCCGGCACGTCGGCTGGACCCACCCCGGCGGGCCGAAGGTCGAGGCCGCCGCCGAGGACGGCGAGTACGTCGACCTCCCGTACGTCGTCAAGGGGATGGACTTCTCCTTTTCCGGTATCATGAGCGCCGCCAAGGACGTCGTGGACGAGGGCGTCGCCACGAACGACGCGAGCGGCGGCCCGGCGGCGGGTCGCTCCGACGGTGCCGCTGTCGAGGACGTCTGTTTCTCGCTCCAGGAACACATCTTCGCGATGCTCACCGAGGTGAGCGAGCGGGCGCTCTCGCTCACCGGGAGCGACGAACTCGTCCTCGGCGGCGGCGTGGGGCAGAACGACCGCCTGCGGGCGATGCTGGCGTCGATGTGCGACGCCCGTGGCGCCGCGTTCCACGCGCCGGAACCGCGGTTCCTGCGGGACAACGCCGGGATGATCGCCGTTCTCGGGGCGAAGATGGCCGCCGCGGGTGATACGGTGCCCATCCCGGAGAGCGCCGTGGACCCGAACTTCCGGCCCGACGAGGTGCCCGTTACCTGGCGCGAGGACGCGTCCATCGGCGTCCCCGCCGGCGCCGGGGGCTCGCTGAGCGGGCCCCAGCGCGGCGCCGAAGCCGTCGTCGAAGTTCGGGACGGGGTCGTCGTCAAGCGCCGTATTCCCAAACAGTACCGCCACCCGGAACTCGACGCGACGCTCCGGCGCGACCGGACCGTGCTGGAGGCGCGGCTGACCAGCGAAGCGCGCCGGCAGGGCGTGCCGACGCCGCTGGTCCACGACGTGGACGTGCCGGAGGCCACCCTGCGGCTGCAGCACGTGGGCGATGGTGACCTCGCCGCGGCGCTGACCAGCGATCGGGTCCGGAGCCTCGGCGGCCATCTCGCGACGCTCCACGACGCCGGGATGGTCCACGGCGACCCGACGCCCCGAAACGTCCGGGTCGGCGAGGCGCTCTACCTCATCGATTTCGGCCTCGGCTACTACTCCGGCCACCCGGAGGACCACGCGATGGACCTCCACGTGTTCGAGGGCTCCGTCGCCGGCACCGCCGCCGACCCCGAGCCGCTGGTTCGGGCGTTCGAGGAGGGGTACGCGACGGAAGCCGGAGACGCGGGAAACGAGGAGTCCGTTCTCGACCGACTCGCGGAAATCCGGGGGCGCGGGCGGTATCAGTAGGGATTCTGTCGGAAAGCATACGGTCACAAACGATTTATCGCTCCCGAGCCACTGTCCCGGTATGGCAAGCGACGAGGAGACCAAACCCCAGTCCGGGGACCTGTTCGGCGTCCCGTACAACTTCGACCGACCGAGCATCGGCCGGATGCTCTCGGCGTACTGGCAGCCCGGCGAGGGGATGCTGGTGGAGAAGCCGTTCGGCGTCGGCTACACGCTCAACCTCGCCAACTGGCGCTCGTGGGTCGTGCTGCTGGTCGCCGGCGGCCTGCTGTGGCAGGAACGCGGCGGGGAATTCAGCGAGTTCGGCGACGCGGCGGAGGAGGAACCGGTCGAAGTCGTGGTCGACGACTCCTGAGTTCGTCGGCTGGCCGTTGCCGACGAACACCTTTGAGCGACGACGGTCAGTCGCTCAGGTGTGACGACGACTGAGTTCGTCGGCTGACAGTCGCCGACTTCCACGACTGAGTTCGTCGGCTGGCCGTTGCCGACGAACACCGGTGAGCGACACCAGTCAGTCACTCAGGTGTGACGACCAGACCGGGCCCTTCTTTCCCCAACCGGACCCAGGGAGCAGTAGATGCTGCGCTACGTCACGACCAACCCCGGGAAGGTGCGCGAAGCCGAGGAGTATCTCGACGCGGGCTCGGTCGCGCAACTGGAGTTCGACTACACCGAGATTCAGAGCGATAGCCTCGGCGAGATCGCCGCCCACGGCGCCCGGGAGGCGTACCGCCACGCCAGCGAACCAACGCTCGTCGACGATGCGGGGCTGTTCATCCGCGCACTGGACGGCTTTCCCGGACCGTTCTCCTCCTACGTCGAGGAGACCGTGGGCGTCGAGCGAACCTGGCGGCTCGCGAGCGGGGAGGACGACCGCGGCGCCTCGTTCCGGTGTGTGCTGGCGTACTGTGACGGCGACGGGTTCGCGGCCTCGCCAGACCCCGTAGACAGCGAGGACCGGGTCGTTGCCGCCGCCACGGGACCCGACCGCGACGACAGCGCCGAAGCGCTCCCGGTAAAGCTGTTCGAGGGACGGGTCCGCGGGACGATGGTCGAGCCCCGGGGGGAGGGCGGGTTCGGCTTCGACCCGATATTCGAACACAACGGGACGACGTTGGCGGAGATGGACGCCGCCGAGAAGAACGCCATCTCCCACCGCGGGCGGGCGCTGGCGAAGTTCGCGGAGTGGCACGCCGAGCGGTAGCGGTCACTGCGGGGCTGGCTGCCTCCCAGAAGTGTTGTGGGTGCCCTCGATACTGATACGGGAGTCTTCAAGAGTTCGCTTTTCTGGCCGAACTCTGTATAGGTTCGGTTAAAAGTGCGAACTCTCACTTCGGCCACAACACTAATGCATGTTAGCTTCTAATACCGAACCCAGTCCTAATTCGGTAGATGAGGCGAACCAATGACTGAGAACGCGAACGACCACATCTACGTCGCGCTAATCGGGGATATCCGTGGCTCCCGGGAGTTAGACGACCGCAGCGAGGTACAGAAGGAGTTCAAACAGGTTGTCGACTCCCTCAACGATCACCTTCCGAGCGGGTCCATCGCGTCGCCGTTCACCGTGACGACCGGTGATGAGTTTCAGGTACTGCTGAACGATGCCACCGATGCCGTTGACGCCGCGGTCTCGGCAAGTGATCGGTTCCACCCGGCGAGACTGCGATTCGGAATCGGGCGGGGTGAACTGGATACCGAGGTCAATCGGAACCAGGCCATCGGAATGGACGGCCCGTGCTTCCACCGGGCCCGGGAAGCAATCAGGTCGGCCGAAACGGATGCGGCGTGGCTCCGGGTGGCCGGGTGGTCGAACGACCTCGCCAGACGCATGAACTCGCTGTTCGACCTGGTGCAGTGTGTGCGTGAAGACTGGACAGAGCGCCAGGCCCAGTTCGCAGTCTCACTCGAGGAGGAAGGTGCCCAGAAGCGCGTCGCGGACCGCTACGACGTCTCGAAATCAACCGTGAGTGAATCACTCAGTGCTGCACACGTCCAGGAAGTCCGGGCGGCCGAGGCCTCGCTGGCTGAATTGCTCCAGGAGAACCTGTCGGGGGGTGATAGCCCATGAGCGGATGGTTGACCGCACTCGGGCCGGCGGGTAGTGCCCTGGCGTTGCTCCTGCTGGGCCACGTTCTCGGCGACTTCACCTTCCAGACAGATGAGCTGGCGAGGACCAAGCACCGCGTTGGTCCCCTGCTGTCTCACCTCGGCATCGTACTCGTCGTCCACGTGGTCGTCTTCATTCCGCTATTGACACCCCAGACAGCCCTGATCCTCGTGTTCGTCGGCGCCGCTCACTTCGTCATCGACGCCATCTCGGCTCGGGTACGACATCGATCTGCGGAGTCAGTTCACCTCTTTCTGGGTGATCAGATAACCCACCTCCTCGTCCTGCTCGTCGGCTGGTCCCTGATCGACTCCGCGGCGTTGGCGAACGCGCCGGTGGTGACCGCCCTCGGTGGTGTGGCCAGCCTGCCCTGGGCCGAGATTACCACCGGGGCGGTGTATCTCTCCGCGTTCGTATTCGCTCACGAAGGCGGGAACACCATCGTCCACGGCGTGCTCCCGGAGGACGAGCCCGAGTCCGACGGGGAGGATTCAGAGGCGGGCTCACTCATCGGAAGCCTCGAACGGTGGATCATCCTCCTGCTCGGCATCGCG